>JAIWOJ010000385.1 GCA_020216965.1 Prosthecobacter sp. | reverse complement strand
AACTCAACATTGGCCGTGGCGACTTCTTTGTCGGCAAAAATCAGCACCTTTGGCACTTTGCTGGTGCTGTTCGTTTTCAACAAATTACGAAGATCCAGGTTTTCAGGCGCAAAGGCGTTGCGGGTAAAGAGGATTCGGTGGTTGTGTTCTAGCCTGATGATTTTCTCCAGCATGGGTTGGCGCATTGTCGATTACCCTCTACGCCCTCGGCACTCGGGGGAAAAGCTCAAACGCACGTTGCAGTATGATTCTAGCCTAGCTCGTTCAATACGATGATGGCTAGGAGGATTGTCTCTTCGGCCGTTTACCGGCGATGCTGCAAGGCAAGACGCCTTCTCTGGGAATCGTACTGCCCTGTGTCATATGCAGTTCATCTCAATACCACCTTTATTTATCCTCTCCGTGCTCCTGCCGGGTTTTTTGGCGGCGGAGACGCGATTGGATTTTAATCGGGATATCCGCCCCATCCTGAGTGACAACTGCTTCGCCAGTCATGGCTTTGATGCTAAAAAGCGGAAAGCAGACTTGCGTCTAGATGTGGCGGAGGGTGCTTACCGTGTGGTGGATGGTATGCAGGCTGTGAAGCCGGGGGATCCAGAGGGCAGTAGCATCATTCAGCGTATTCTCAGCCAGGATGAGGACGAGGTCATGCCTCCGCCTGACTCGCATAAAAAGCTCACCCCCAGGCAGGTAGAGACCCTGAAGCTGTGGATTCGTCAGGGAGCAGAATACAAGAAGCACTGGGCTTTTGAGCCACCCTCAAAAGCACCTTTGCCAGTGCTAAAGGCTTCCTCTGCTCCCATCCGCAACGCGGTGGATGTTTTTTTACAGGCAAGGTTAGCTGAGGAAGGGCTTGCTCCCGCGCCTGAGGCCGCAAAAGAGATTCTCATCCGCAGAGTCACTCTGGATTTGACTGGCTTGCCGCCCACCTCTGCCGAGGTGGATGCTTTCCTGGCGGATCGTCATGAGGATGCTTACGAGCGCCTTGTGGACCGCTTGCTGAAATCTGAACGCTATGGCGAGCACATGGCCCGATACTGGTTAGATGTGGCCCGCTATGCGGATACACATGGTCTCCATTTGGATAACGAGCGCAGTATGTGGCCTTACCGGGATTGGGTGGTGCGTGCCTTTAACGAGAATTTACCCTACGATGCATTTACCCGCTGGCAGCTTGCGGGCGATCTTTTGCCAAATGCCACAACGGATCAGCTCATCGCCTCAGGTTTCAACCGCTGCAATGTCACGACCAGTGAGGGAGGCAGCATCAACGAGGAATTCATCTTTCGCTACGCAGTGGACCGCACAGATACCACGGTCGCTGTTTGGATGGGGCTGACGGCAGGGTGTGCGGTCTGTCACGATCATAAGTATGACCCGATCACGCAGAAGGAATTCTATTCCCTGTATGCCTTTTTCAACAGTGCGGCGGACCCAGCGATGGACGGTAACATTTTGCTGACACCGCCGATTTTACGCCTCTCCAGCCCTGAACAAAAAGCGGAACTGGCACGCTTGGATGCTGCCATCGCTGCAAAGCAGGCCACGATCCGCCAAGCCCTAGCCAGCCTGAACTACAGTGATCCGGCTCTGCAGGCACCTCCGCCGCCTGTGCAGACAAGTGAAATGGTCTGGTTTGAAGACAGCTTTCCCGCGTCTGTGAAGGTGGAGGTGGCTGGTGCGGCCACGCAGATCATCCGTAAGGATCAAGGCCCTGTCTTTAGCGGGGAGGCAGCCCTAAAGCGTACTGCGAAGGGCGTGGCGCAGGATTTTTTCTCCAGCGGCGTGAGCTATGAGGTGCCTGCGAATGGCAAAATCAGTGTGCAATGCTGGATTGATCCTCAGGATGAACCCAAAGCAGTCATGCTTCAGTTCCATACCAGTGGCTGGAATCATCGGGCTGTTTGGGGGCAGGAGGGGGCCATTCCATTTGGCAAAGTGCGCACGCCTGAGCGTGTGACGATGGGGGCACTGCCAGAGGCGGGAAAGTGGGTGAAGCTGGAGTTTCCGGCTGAAAAGGTCGGACTGAAGCCTGGCATGAAAGTCACTGGCTTTGCCTTCACGCAGTTTGATGGAACTGTCATTTGGGACCGATTGACCATGAGCTCGCGTGTGGAGCCTGCGAAGGATCCGCAGTGGTCTTGGAAAGTATGGACGGAGAAAAACCAGGGTAGGCGAGTGGAAGGACTGCCGAATGATCTCCAAACGCTCGTGCGGGGCAAAAAAGCAGCTGAGTGGCCTGAGCCAGATGTGAAGCGTCTGAAGGAATGGTGGTTTGAAAACGAATACCAAGGTGCCAGGGAAATCGTGCAAGGGCCGAGGGCGGAAAAATTGGCCCTTGAGGGCAAGCGCAAAGCCTTGGAGGACGTCATCCCCGCGACGTTTGTGATGGCCGATCTACCAGAGCCGCGTGACAGCTTTGTGATGACGCGCGGCCAATATGACCAGCCAGGTGAAAAGGTGGCTCGATCGACACCCGCCATCTTTCCGCCGCTGAAAAAGAAAGATGCACCGACGCGGCTGGATCTGGCGGATTGGTTGCTTTCTCCTGAGCACCCGCTCACAGCTAGGGTGCAGGTGAACCGGCTGTGGCAGCAGTTTTTCGGCACAGGGCTTGTGAAAACGAGCAATGACTTTGGCTCCCAGGGTGAGCCTCCGAGCCACCCAGAGCTGCTGGACTGGTTGGCAGTGACTTTCCGCGAAAGCGGCTGGGATATGAAGGCGCTGGTGAAGCTTTTGGTGACCTCTCACGCCTACCGCCAAAGCGCGGCTTTTACCCAGCCAGGTGCCCAGAGCGACCCCGAAAACCGTTTGCTCAGCCGCGGACCGCGCTTCCGTCTGGATGCCGAGGTGGTCAGGGATAGCGCACTTTTTATCAGCGGCCTGCTCAGCCCGAAGATCGGCGGTAAAGGCGTGAAGCCTTATCAACCAGAGAACATCTGGGAACCGGTGGGCTTTGGTGGCAGCAACACGCGCAATTACATCCAAGATCATGGAGAGAGCCTTTATCGGCGAAGCCTTTACACCTTTTGGAAGCGCACTGCACCACCGCCAGCCATGACCACGTTTGATGCGCCGAACCGAGAGTCCTACTGCCTGCGGCGTGAACGCAGCAACACGCCACTGCAAGCACTGAACCTGATGAATGATGTGCAATATTTCGAGGCGGCGCGGAATTTTGCCCAACGGCTGCTCTTGGCTGGCAGTAGCCTGGATCGCCGCATTAGCGACGCCTTTCGGGCCGTGACCAGTCGCTACCCTACTGCGGAAGAGGCAGAGACGGTGCGCGCAGCGTTGGAGCAGCATCTTGCCGCCTATCGCGCCAAGCCAGAGTCAGCCCGGCTGGCAATCAGCTACGGGGAATCCAAAGCCGATGACAAGCTAGATCCCGTGGAACTCGCCGCCTGGACGCTCGTGTGTAACCTACTGCTGAACCTTGATGAGGCCATTACGCGCGGCTAGGGGCGCTTAGGCCGCAGGGTCTGCCAGGCTTGTTGCTGATCGGTGGTCAGATCCTCTTGGATGCCATCGCAGGTGCGGTCGATGATTTCCCAGATTTGCTTG
>JAIWOJ010000384.1 GCA_020216965.1 Prosthecobacter sp. | reverse complement strand
CTCCAGGTCCAGATGAGGTTGGGCCAGGGGCTGCTTTACGACGAGATAGTCGCCCATGTCATCGATGCCTGCGATCTCGGTCGGGTGGGCTCCGGCATCGTGCAGCAGCATGAGTTTTTCGAGGGTCTCTGCCAGCACGGCATCACGCACGGTCATCTCAAAGCCACCCCCATCAGGCAGCTTGTCGATCTCAAAGGTTTTCCCCAGGCCGCCGCTGGCATGGAGGGGAAAGAGCTTATAAACCACCTGCCAATCTGGGTCCATGAAGGGGCTGGCCTCCGCGCCCGTTTTCAGCGGCACGAGGGTGCTAGAGCAGAGGATCCCATCCGCATCCCGATGGATGCCCATGCCCTCCAGGCGGATCAGCGGCACGGCCCATTCCCGCGCCCTGGCTGCTACCAGTGCCGCCCAGGCCTCGGGGGAAAAGGTCTGCCGTGCGGGTGCCTGGCGCGCGGCCTCAGCCAGCCCGCGGGCGCGCTGGCGGTTCAGTAGGGTGCAGGTAGCGCGCTCGGCTGCCCCAGTCACAGGTCCAGTCAGTGCGGTTTCCCGTCCGGTGCGGAAATCAAACTGTGTCTGGGTTCTGGGAAGGTCATGCACCATCGGGCGGTAGGCAGCCTAGCATCCAGCCCCGCGGCTGACAAAGCCGTGGTGCGTGGAAAAGGACATCACACCTGCATCCCGCTCGCCGGGGGGAGGAATGACCCTGCTTTCAAGAAAAAAGGAATGGCGGCGATAACGGTAGCAAGAGCCTCATTTTCAGTGCCTCCCTCAAGGTGAAAAAGGGCGCAACTTTACCTACGCGCAGCCGTTTCAGCCTGAGAAAACGACGCCCAGCCTATGAAAACCTGTCTCTCCGGCCTACTCGCCCTCTCCCTGGCTTCTGTGTTAGCTGCGGCAGAGCCTCCTGCACCGCTGCTGGCACCAGACGGCAATGCGAATTACCGCCTCTGGACCAACACGGCGGGCCGCCAAGTGGAGGCCACCTTTCGTGGCAGCGAGGGCGGCATGGTTTTCCTCCAGACGCGCGATGGCTACGTCCACCGCCTGCCACTAGACACGCTCTCCCCGGCAGACCAGGAACTGGCGCGCACGATGAAGCCTGAGGGTCTAGGCATCCCCAAAGATCCCAGCGTGGCCCAGGCAGCGGCCATCATCGACAAAGGCGTGCTCATGGGCCTGACCAAGGCCGGCCAAAAACCGAATCCGCTGGCCAGTGATGAGCAGTTTGTCCGCCGCGTCTATCTGGACCTAGTGGGACGCATCCCCACCCGAGAGGAGACGCTGGCCTTCCTCAATGACAACAGCCCCTCCAAGCGCGGCAAGGTCATCGACACCCTGGTGAACAGCGACGGCTTCACCTCACGCATGTACAATTATTTCAGCGACATGCTGCGGGTGGCAGACGACGCGCAAAAGGCGAAGTTTTTCACCTACCAGGAGTGGCTGAAGGACCAGATCGCCAAAAACCGCCCTTGGAACGAAGTGGTCTACGACATGCTCGTGGCCGACGGCAAGCTGCTGGAAAATGGGGCCGCTGGCTATCTGCTGCGCGACCGAGGCATGAGGCTAGACAACCTCAGCCTCACACTCAGCACCTTTCTCGGGGCCAATGTCTCCTGCGCCCAGTGCCACGACCACCCTTTTGCCGATTGGACGCAACGTCAGTTTTACGAAATGGCAGCTTTCTTTGGCGCATCTGAGGTAGGTGAGCGCTTCCGTCCCACCCCCGCCATGCGTGGCCTGCGTGAGGAGCTAGGCCAGCAAGGCTTTCAGCAGGCCAAGCGCCTCTTTGACGTGAATTCCCTGACCATCAAAGATGAGCCAAAAAACGACCTCGTCCTACCATCTGACTACAAATATAAGGACGGCAAGCCTGGTGATCCCGTGAGACCCAAACTCGTCGTCTGGAGCAAGGACGACCCCAAATTAGCCTGTTACCGCAATGCCGAGGCTGCGCTGAAAAAAGCCGAGGACGATCGCCAGCTTCGTGAAATTTTTGCCCGCTGGATGACGGCACCGGACAATCCACGCTTTGCCATGACCATCTCCAACCGCCTCTGGAAGCTGGTGTTTGGCGTCGGGATCAAAGAGCCCGTCACCGATCTGGATGACCCTGCTGAATCCAGCAACCCCGTCCTGCTGCACCATCTGGCGAATGAGATGGTTCGCCTGAAGTTCGACCTACGCGCCTTCATGCGCCTGCTATGCAACACCCAAACCTACCAGCGTGAGGCGGTGACGGCAGAGCTTGCCATGGGGCAGCCCTTTTACTTCCCCGGCCCCGTGCTACGCCGCATGACCGCCGAGCAGGCCTGGGATAGCTGCGTCACCCTCGCCATCGGTGAAAAGGTGGACGCCTTCAAAATGAAACGCGCCGAGTCCTATGCGCAGGTGATGAACCTTAGTGTATCCGAGGTCACACCTGCTCTGCTGAAAGAAAAGCTGGATGCCATGATGGCCATGCGGCGTGGTGGCGCAGGTTTCGGCTTTGAAGGCAACGGCAAGGGCAGCCCCAAGCGCAAGAAAGCCATGGCCCGGATGCAGCCCCCTAGCGCTGAAGACGAACACGACGCCAGCCGTCCTGAGATGATGGGCGGTCTAGTCCTAGCGCGGGCCAGCGAGCTACGCCAGCCAGAACGCGACAGCCATTTCCTGCGCATGTTTGGGCAGAGCGACCGTCAAATCGCCGATAGCAATACTGAAGAGGGCAGCGTGCCTCAGGTGCTGATGCTGATGAATGGCGAGGCCCAGGAGGTGCTCAGCAGCCGCCAGGCCCTGGCCGTGGCCACGGCAGAAAAGCAGGAGACCGCCCAGGCCCAGGTGGAAAGCCTTTACCTCAGCTTCTACAGCCGCAGACCCACAGAGCAGGAACTCAAAACCATCTACGCCGACATCGAAGCCGGTCTCAAACCCGGCGACCTCGCCTGGGTGCTCTTTAACTCCCGCGAGTTCGTGTTCGTGCAGTGAAGCGAAGAGCAAAGAGCTAAGAGAAGTGAGCCCCAGGACCACCTTTCGAGATTTCCCCGTCCATTCCGTCACCCCGTCCGTCGAACCCACCCCGCGCCATGCACGCCCTTAGATTCCGCCACACCTCTGCGCCCTGCGCTGTGCTCCCCACCCCCGTTTCTCGCCGCTTGTTTGCAGAGCAGGTGGCAAAGGCTGCCCTCGGGGTGACGTTGCTGCCCCATCTCATGCCTGCGCAGGAGGCATCTGCCACGCCGGACGTGCGCTCCCTGCCCGGCTTTGGCAAGGCCAAGAATGTCATCTGGCTCCAGATGATCGGTGGGATGTCTCACATCGACACGCTGGACCCCAAGACTGGCGATAGCAAAGGCGCGCGTGATCCCATCCAAACCAAAGCGGACTACCAACTCGGCGGCTACCTGCCGACGCTGGCCAGTGAGCACGCAGACAAGTTGGCCATCATCCGCAGCATGACCTCCAAGACGGGCGTTCACGCCTCCGGCCAATACCTGATGCGCACAGGCTATGAGCAGCGCGGCACCATCAAGCATCCCGTGCTCGGAGCTTGGGCGCAGGAGCTGTTGGGGAAAAGCAGCAAGAC
>JAIWOJ010000383.1 GCA_020216965.1 Prosthecobacter sp. | reverse complement strand
CCTATGGGGTGACGGAGGATGCCATCGCGAAAGCCAACCCAAGCGCTTACCCGAGTGATCTTCAGCCAGGGGAGCGACTCATCATCCCCAACCCCAAACGTCTGCCGCAGATGAATCCAGCCATCCCAGCCAACCTCCCTGAGGCAGATGCCGGGCTCCCTGCACCAGGCGGTGTCACGACCACCGTCACCACCACCGCCAGCAGCATCCACACGGTAAGAAAAGGAGAATCGCTAAGCAAGATCGCCGCCGCGCACAAAACCTCCATGTCTGCCATCATGTCCGCCAACAAGATCAAAAATCCGAACAAAATCTTGCTCGGCCAGCGCCTTATCATCCCCGGCAGAAAGATCATCCGCCAACAGCCGCAAAAGGCACCCACGCAGCCAACTGCGCCTGAGATGGCCAATCACTTGCAGCCGCCCCAGTCTCCGCCAGCCCCCCCCAGCGCGCCGCTCCCCCCCGCAGCGCCGATGGGCACCCCAGGAGGCAGCACCCCCACCCTGCGCGGCATCGTTTCCTACCGCATCCAGCCGGGGGATACTCTGGACAGCGTCGCCAGCCTTTTTACCAGCACGGTTGAAAACATCCGCGCGCTGAACAAACACCTCGGCCCAGGCAATCCCAAAGTAGGCACGGAGATTTATGTGCCTACCGTCGGTGCAGTCTCCCTGAACTGAAGCCATCAACGCTCCCTTGACGCAAGCCAGCCCACCGGCCAGAAAACAGGCCCATGAGCCCCTCCCCCACGCCCCCGCGCAGTGTCATCGTTTTCGGCGCAGGAAGCTGGGGCACCGCACTGGCTGCAACCTTGCACGAGCGCGGCCTAGAGGTGCAGTTTTGGGGGCGTGATGCCGCCCTCATGCAAGAGATCTGCATCAGCCGCCGCAACCACCGCTACCTCCCCACACTGCACCTGCCTGAGGGCATCCGCATTTGCCGTCACCTCGCAGAGCTTGGTCCTGCGGAGGTCATTTTACTGGCCGTGCCCTCCGGTGGGCTGCGTGCGGCTCTTGAGGGCATCGCCCTCACAGGACTGCATCAGTCCGCCAGGGCCGTGGTCTCCTGCACCAAGGGCATCGAGCTCAGCACCGGCAGGCGCATGTCTGAATTGCTCGCAGAAATCCTCCCAGGGCCGCAGCCCGCCGTGCTCACCGGGCCCAATCATGCAGAAGAGGTCGCCCAGCGCCTTGCCACGGCCGCCGTCATTGCCAGCGCCGATGCAGCCACCGCCATCTCCCTCCAGTCTGCATTCACGCTCCCCTGGTTCCGCACTTACACCAGCGATGACATCGTTGGGGCCGAATGGGCAGGTGCCATGAAAAACCCCTACGCGATCGCAGCCGGCATCGCCCTCGGTCTGAAGTTAGGAGACAACGCCATCGCCGCCCTCGTCACACGCGCCTTGGCAGAGATGGCCAGAATGGTCGTCACCATGGGGGGCAGGGCTGAAACCTGCCAGGGGCTAGCAGGCGTGGGTGACCTCATCGCCACCTGCTACTCAGAGCACAGCCGGAATCACCGGGTGGGCAAACTGCTGGGAGAAGGCATGTCCCTTCCTGAGATCATCGCCAGCACGCGCATGGTGGCAGAGGGCGTGCCAAACACCGCCAGCCTCTACCAAGCGGCCCGTCAGCATGGGGTGCGCACGCCGCTGCTGGATGAAATCTATGCCGTCCTGCACCAGGGCAAACCCGCCCGTGAAGCCATGCGCGCCCTACTTTCCCGTGACCCACGGCCTGAGGCAGATCCATTGCCCTCCGTTCCCATGGGTTGAGCCGAGCCTGCAAGAGTAAGCCGGGCATGGAAAAATGCTTGCACGCAGAGGGGACATCGGCTCCCCGGAGGAACCGCAAACGTATCCCGCCCCTCCCATGCTCCTCTCCTTCACCAAGATGAACGGCGCTGGCAATGACTTCGTCATGCTAGACAACCGCGACCTCAAGCTCTCCCTCACCCAGGCCCAGATCGCACAGCTCTGTGACAGACATCGTGGCATCGGCGCTGATGGTCTCCTTTGCGTCGAGCCAGCGACTGAGGGCGGCGACTACAAAATGCGCTACTACAATGCCGACGGCGGCGAGGCCGAGATGTGTGGCAACGGAGCGCGTTGTTTTGGGCGCTTCGTCAACCTGCTGCATGGCGGCCAGCTCACCCAGGTCCGCTTTGAAACACTGGCCGGCATGATCTCGGCGGAATTTGAAGGCACGCAGGTCCGCATCAACATGAGCACACCGCATAGCCTCCAGCTCTCCCAGTCCCTACCTGTGGCCGGTGAAACCCTCGTCGTTCACAGCGTGAATACCGGCGTGCCCCATGCCGTGGTCTTTGTGGATGACCTGCAAACCGTGCCCGTGCGCGAATGGGGGGCCGCACTGCGCTATCATGATGCCTTCAAGCCCAAGGGCACCAATGCCAACTTCGCCAAAGTGCTCTCTCCAGGCAGCATCGCCATCCGCACCTATGAGCGCGGCGTGGAAGATGAAACCCTGGCCTGTGGCACCGGCATGGTAGCCTGCGCCCTGATCCACCACGAGCTCACAGGTGCTCCCAGCCCCGTCAGCGTGCTGGTGAAGGGCGGAGACACCCTCAGCATCGGCTTTCAGGAGAGCCAGCCACATCAATACACCCAGGTCACACTCTTGGGGCCAGCGGATGTGGTTTTTACCGGAGAAATCGCCCTCTGATCTGAACCCGAACGCCGCTTTCCCAGGTGACGGGGGCATTCCTTCCCCTGAGAAAAGCGGCATCCGGGCTGAAACCAGCCTGCCATTGTCCTCCTAGGGCCTGATCTGGGGTAAGGCTTGCCGCAAGAGGGGGGAATCGACCGAGACAGGGCGAATGTAGGTGCGGATGTGCTCCCGCTGCCACCAGGCACCGTCCGCTTGGCCCAGCGGGGCAAAACGATACCGATACACGCTCACGCGCACCCACTTGGGCGGCTCCTCGGGGAAAGGGTTGCGCGCCAGCAGGCTGAGCGCGCCCGGATCATTGTGAAGCAGCTTCCAGAGAAAAGCGGGCAGCCACTGGTTCCGCCCAGGCACTTGGGACCAGGGATACCAGGCCGCCCAATCGAGCCGATAATGATAAGGCGTGATGACCACCGGGCGGCGCATGGGATCCGTGGGCTTCGCCTTAAACTCATACTCGCGCCACTCCGACAGCGTCTCAGGCACGGTGTCGGAGGTGCCTTCAAAGACGAGTTCGTAGCGCTCTCGGTCGATGCTCCCAAACGCCCCGTAGGTGTTGACGAGGTGCAGCTTGTCAAAAGAGCCGTTCATGGCCTGGCGGTCGGAGAAGAAGAGGTTCTTCACCGGGGCGATGCTAAGCACGGCGACGACGGCGGTGTAGAAAACAGAGATCGCCACCTGCAGCCGCGCACAGGGCAGCCGCTCCACCGCCGCACGGTCAGCCCAGATGATGAGAAAGCGCGGCAGCACACGCCGCCAGAAACTGTCATCCAGGCAGGCGAGCGCAGGGATGATGGTCAGCCAGTTGAGAAAGGAGAGATTGCCCGTGCCGATGAGCACGACCATGAAGCCGGCCAGGAGCAGGCCCGCGATGTGCC
>JAIWOJ010000382.1 GCA_020216965.1 Prosthecobacter sp. | reverse complement strand
GCCGACGGCGCGGAGCTTGCCGCCCTCGCTGGCGAGCACGCGCCAGTTGTAGTCGGTCTCATGGAGCAGCCAGTCCTGGAAGAAATGGCCCTGGACGTGGATGATTTTGCCCAGGTCTCCGCGCTCCACCATGGCGCGCATTTGGAGGACGGCGGGGAAGAAACGGCACATGTAATTGACGGCGAAAACGGGGCCGCTTTTGCCGCCTCGCTTCACGGCATCGACGACGGTGGCGGTTTCGGCAGAGGTCATGCCGAGGGGCTTTTCACAGAGGACATGCTTGCCCATCTCTAGCGCCTGAAGGCACTGCTGGACGTGCGCTTTGTTGGGGGAGGTGATATGTACGACATCGACATTGGGGCTGGCGTACATGGCTTGGTGATCGTAGTCGCCATACACCTCGGGGATGCCCCAGAGTTCAGCGGTCTTTTTGGCGCTTTTTGTCGAGCCACAGATGGCGGTGACCTGGATGCCGAGACGCTTCAGTGCCTCAATGTGAACGGGGGCGATGAAGCCTGTGCCGATGATGCCGGCGCGCAGATGATGGAGGGGTGTCATGGTGAGCGCGTGCTTTACGCGGGAGATGATGGCGTATCAAGTGGAGGAGCGGAGAGCGAAGAGCGGAGAGCGGAGAGCAGAGAGCGAAGCACTCCAGATCATCCTCAATTCTCCATCTTCCTCCTTTTTAGCGTCGCAGACCCTGCACGCGACTCTGCATGTCCTCCAGCACGGGGGCGAGTTCCAGCTTCTGGGTGATGCTGGCCCCGCGCAGGAAGAGCATGGGGTCATCGGCCATAAGGTCCTCCATGAATTTGCGATCCTGCTCCGCAAGACGGTCGCCTTCTGCATTGCTGCCACGCAGGTTTTTTAGGTCGCCTCTCATGCGGCCGATGAGGCGCTTGCGTTCCTCGATAGGCATGACTTTGAGTCCTTTTTCGATGGTTTCAAAAAGCGGCTCGATGGTGCGGTCCACATACATTTTCTTTTCCTCATCCGTGAGAGAGGCGAAGAATGCGTCGAGGGACTCTTGGGCGTCTTCTCGCAGGCTTCTGCGCTGGGCATTGTCGAGCCGTTGGTAGTCGCGGATCACGATGGCGAGATAGCTGCGGCGAGCTTCATCGCTGAGCTTTTCCCCTTTTAGCCACGGTGCCTGCTCTAGCCGCGCCTGCACCTTGCCCGGCCAGGAGACGAGGTCATCGGTCTGATGCATGACGATGGCGACACAGGTCCAGATAGCGGCCAGTAGCAGCCCTGCGAGGGTCCAGATACGATGGAGGGACATGATGGATTAGCGCTTCAAGCGGCGGGTGAGGATGCTGATGAACTCACCCGCCTCTTCGACACGGAGTTTTTGAGTGATGAAAAAATAAACCCCTGCTGCGCAGGCGACCGTGCCAGTGAGTGAGGCCGCCTGCGTGAGAAATCCCATCTTTTCCCAGCCCGACAGCAGGCTCAGCCTAGCGGCGAGGCAGACGGCCGCCATGCAGGCCACGCCCACTGCCAGCCTGGCCAGGGAGCGGGTGAGCGCCACGGTCTCCAGGCCGCCTGCCACCCGGCGCATGGTGACATACAGCGCCGTGAAATTCAGCAGCAGCCCGATGGCGGTGGCCCAGGCCAGCGCGGTGTGATCCCAGCGCAGGACAAAGACGGTGAAAGCGTTCACGCTGGCCGTGAAGGCAATGACACTGATGCTGACAATCATGGGCACAAAGCGCCTGCCGATGGTGTAAAAAGCGGGCTGCAGCACCTTGATGGCAGAGTAAAAAACGAGGCCGAAAGCATAAGCCTGGAGCGGCCCTGCCGTGGCGGCGACATCAGCCACAGTGAATTTCCCATGCTGGAAAAGGATGGAGACGATCTCATGTGACAGCAGGGACAGGCCGACGGCGCTAGGCACGGTGAGGAAGAGCACCAGACGTAGCCCCTTGGCCAGCGCCCCGCGAAAGGCGGGCGTGATGCCATCGGTCGCCAGCCGGGAGAGCATGGGCAGCGTGACCGTGGCAACGGCGACGCCGAAAAGGCCCAAGGGCAACTGCTGAAGACGCTGGGCGTTGGCCAGCCAGGCGTTTGCGGCTTCCTTCCCAGGGGTGAAAGAGGCGCAGATGGAATTCAGAAACACGCCGATCTGCGTGCCGCCTGCCGCGATGAGCGAGGGCCACATGAGGTGCAGCACCTCGCTCACGCCCTTGTCCTTCCAGCGGAAGTCCAGGCCAAAACGGAAGCCCACGCGGCGCAGGGACGGGATTTGAATGCCCAACTGCATGAGCCCGCCGATGAGGGTGCCGATGGCGAAGCCGACGAGACCTTTCTCCGTGATGGACCCGGCGCGGAAGCCGGGGTCAATCAGCCAGGCCACGGCGATGCCGCCGACGAGGCAGCCCAGGTTGAAGAAGGCAGAGGCCACGGCCGGGATGAAAAAGACCTTCTTGGAATTCAGCATGCCCATCACCAGGGCAGTGACGGAGACGAGGGTGATGAAGGGATACATGATGCGCACCAACTGCGCGCAGAGCTGGATGCTGGCTCCATTGTCCCAGCCCGGATTCAAAAGCCGCACCAACCACGGGGCGATGGCGATGCCCGCCATGGCCACCATGCTCATGAAGCAGATGGAGAGGGCGAGCATCTTCCGCCCGAGCTGCCAGGCGGCCTCGTCGCCCTCATTCTTGATCTTCTTGGTAAAGGTGGTGACAAACGCGGTGGAAAGCGCGCCTTCGGCGAAGAGGTCGCGCAGCATGTTCGGCGTGCGGAAGGCGGCGGTGAAGATGCCGGTGAAGTGCGCGCCAAAGAGGCCGTTCAGCATCTGATCCCGCACCAGCCCGAGGACACGGCTGCAGAGGATGGCGATGGAGACGATGCCAGTGCTGCGGGCCTGGGAGGAGAGACTGGTGGACGAGTCGGCTGACATTCTTTTTCAGATAGGCTGTCGGGAGCGCAGGATTTGCAGGAGCCGCCCAGGATCCTGTCGCAGATCAAGGACGGCTGAGATGATCACGCGCCGTCCCACCACATGGTAGAAAACCCCGAGGTTCCAGCGCAGAAGCAGATATTTGCGGACTTCGCCCAAGAAGCGGCTTCCGATCTGCGGAAAGTCTGCCAGTAGGTCCTTGGCCGCCTCCAGGTCGGCATCAAACCGGAAACCACGACCTTCAGACTGGTCCTCGTATTGGGTGAAGTGGAAAAAGATGTCGTCCTCTGCGGACCGAAGCAGCACGACCTCATGTTTCATGACTGGCCCCTGGCCGCCTTCCACTCAGCATAACGTTGGTGCAGGCGCGCGCGCGCTGCATCCCAGGGAAGGCCTGATTCCGGATTTGCCTGATATTCGTCCACCCGGGCCTGGAGGATGGCGGCGATCTCCGCTTTGACCGGCTCCAGCTCGGTGTTGTCCATGCTGATGAACTCCTCCTCCAGCTCACGGTAAACCAGCCACTTTTCCTCCTGGGACATGGCGGCTAGCTCGGGCAGGCGTTCGGCAATCATCGCAGCCATTTTAACGGCGGGCCAGGGAGCGTCAAGGTTTCACACCGGCGCCTGCCGGTGTGAAGGCTGGGCTGTGGTGGCTTATTTTCCGGCGGCTTTTTGAAAGTCAT
>JAIWOJ010000381.1 GCA_020216965.1 Prosthecobacter sp. | reverse complement strand
ATCCGTGACAGCGGTGCCCAGCATGTCGGGCTGTTTCGCACGGAGTTTCTCCATCTCTCGGATCCTGAGGCGACGGAGGACTGGCTGGCTGACCAGTACACCCAGGCTGTGCGCGCGATGAGCCCTGGGGAGGTGATCTTCCGTACCCTAGACCTGGGCGGGGATAAGATCGACCCCCTCATGGCTCTGGAAAAGGAGCCCAACCCCTTTCTCGGCTGGCGCGGCATCCGTGCCTCCCTAGGCAGGAAGGATCTTTTCCGCCGCCAACTGCGTGCGCTGCTGCGTGCCTCAGCCGCAGGCAGGCTGGGCATCATGTTCCCCATGGTCAGCGGGGTGGAGGAGGTGAAAGAGGCCCGCGCGGTGCTGGATGAATGCGCCCACGAATTGCTGCACCAGGGGGTGCAAATCGGCGATGACATCGCCATCGGGGCCATGATTGAGATCCCTAGCGCTGCCGTCTCGGCAGACCTGATCGCTCAAGAGGTGGATTTCTTTAGCCTCGGCACCAATGACCTCATCCAGTACACCCTGGCTGTGGATCGGCTGAATGAGCGCGTGGCTGGTCTTTACCAGCCCACCCATCCCGCCGTGCTCCGCCTCATCCGCATGACGGTGGAGGCGGGGAACCGTGCCGGGATCCGCGTCTGCATCTGTGGTGAGATGGCCTCCGACGTGGAGCTGACGCCGCTGCTGGTGGGCCTGGGCCTGCATGAGCTGAGCGTGACCGCTAGCCAGGTGGCGCGTGTCAAACATGCCGTGCGCCGCCTGGATGCGGCCGAATGCCGTGCCATGGCTGAGGAAGTGATGTGCCACGGCTGCATGGTCAACGGCCTGGAAAAAGCCCGCCAGATGGCGCTGGCGCGCTACCCTGAGCTGCTGGAGTAGCCGCTTCATCGGATGGTGCCCCCAGCCGGTGCTCAAGGCGCTGCTGAAAGCGCCTCCAGCCCTGGAGGCAACGGCGGCGAAAGTCGTCCGGGGCTAGGCCCAGAGCCCTGAGCAAGCGCCGGTGATCCCAGGCCACCACGGCAGCGGTGATGGCGTGGATGGCCTGAAACTGAGCGCGCCAGAGCCAGCGGCCCACCGGGCTCAAGGTCACCACCCGCTCGCTGAGAAAATCCCGCTGAAACTCGAGATGCCTCATCTCATCCCGCAGGAGTTTGTGGGCGATTTTTTTCACCACCGGGTCCTCGCAGCGCAGGTAGAGCGTGCCGAAATAAACCTCCGCAATCAGCTCCGCCGTGAGCAGCACCTGCACGGCAAATTCCAAATTCACCAGGAAGCGCAGGCGGCGAAAGACGCTATTTGTCCACTGCTGGGTCAGGAGCTTGCCGCCTAGGTGCTGAACCCCCCGAGCGAGCAAGCGCGCGTGGCTCTGCTCTTCGGCGACGAAAAGATCAATCGCCCGCTGATAACCGCGAAAGTTCTCCATCGGTGCCACCTGCCGGGCGTAACGGCGCAGGCGTGAGCCCGTGCCGGACTCGCCGAGCTGGAATGTCGCTAAGGAAGTGGCCAGCGGGCTGCGAATGGCCTCAGGCAGTTGGCAGGGCTGCTCCAGGGGCAGCTCCAGGTGGTCGTTCACGCGCGTGTTGCGCTCAAAGTGGGTGATCCAGGCTTGGGTGTTCATGGTTCGTGTGGGTTAGGGTTATGCTTGGGAAAATCAGTCCTGAGTGAGCTGGCGGATGCGGTCCATCACGGCGGTCACCGTTTCATCCAGCGTGGAGGTGCCTGCGGTGATGCCGACATCACGGATGCCCTGAAACCACTCTGGCTGAAGCTCTGCGGCAGTTTCGACTTGATAAGCACGGGCACCGAGGCGGGTGGCTTTTTCCGTGAGCTGGCGCGTGTTGTTGCTGTTCCTGCCGCCGATGACGACGATGACCGGGCAGGTCTGGCAGAGCTGCTCTAGCGCGGTTTGACGCTGCTTGGTAGGGTGGCAGACGGTGTCGATCAAACGCACCTCGCTGCCTGGATGCTGCCGTTTGATCTCAGACACGAGCGCCAGCACACGCTCAAGCGGCTGGGTGGTCTGGGAGATGATGCCGAGGCGCGCTGCCGCAGGCAGATGCAGCACGTCCTCTGGTTCCAGCACCACGCTGGCCTGTGGGAAATCCCCGACCAGCCCCTGCACCTCCACATGCTCTGCCTGACCGATGACGACGGGGTGGTAGCCCTCTCTCACCAGCATCGCCAGTGCCTGATGGGCCTTGTGTACCAGGGGGCAGGTCGTGTCTGTGATGGCATAGCCTGCCTGCTGCCAGGCTCTGCGCCGCGCCTCAGACGCACCATGCGCCGTGATGACCACCCGCGCCGTGCTGGCCGCCCCCACCGCCGTGAGACTGCCCTGGCGCACGCCCAAGGTGCGCAGGTGGGCATCGACGACGGGGTTGTGGACGAGCTGTCCCAGCAGAGTGACGGGTTCCCGGCGGGCGGCATCGTGCGTGGCGCGCAGGGCATCGCGCACGCCGAAGCACATGCCATAATGTGGAGCGAGGTGGAGGTTCATGAGGAGGCGAGGGGAGGTGGGTTTTGGTTTTGGGGGTTTTTACTTTGTGAAACAAAGCGAAAGGCAAAAAAAGGGGCTCAAGTCTCCGGCTTCAAGCTCTTCACGATGCTCTCCAGCACGTCCAGGTAAGCCCGAAAGGCCCGCTTTCCCTCTGCGGTTAGTTGGTAAGTCGTGCGTGGGCGTGGGCCGGTTTCATCCCGCGTTTCCTCGACAAATCCTGCCGTCATCAGCGTGCGCAGGTGGGTGATCAGATTGCCATCACTCATGCCCAAGTGCGCCTTGATGTCCTGAAAAGACCACTCTCCCTCAGAGGCCAGCAGCGTCAGGATGGACAGCCGGGACTTTTCGTGGATCGTCTTGTCGATCTGGTCAAAATCGATCATTCTGCGGGCAGGGGCTCAGGTTTTTTGCTAGCTAGCACGGCGATGCCATAAATGACATGCAGCAGGCCAAAGGTCAGCCCCATGCACAGGCTGGCGGGCGGTAGATCATCTGGCAGCAGGCGGATGTCATCCATGGCAGCCCAAGTCCAAAAGAGCACCCAACCCATAAGCACAAAGGCCCAGCCCAGGCGCACCAGTGAGCGCGGTGCAAAACCCGCCGTAGCCAGCAGAGCCAGGCCGTAGCACATCACCCAGATCAGGGCGGCCAACACATGACTCTGGAGATAAATGACCAGCCCGATGCCCACAACGCCACCGGTGAGCAGTGGGGGCAGCAGGGCACGCAGAGCCGTGCGCATCCCTGGGGAGAGAAAAGGCTGGCCGCGCTTCCGCGCCTCATAATACAGCGTCAGGCTATTGAAAACCACCACCCCAAAGAGCAGCCCTAGCCAATCCGCCAAAAAATCTCTCTCTCCCACGAGGCTGCTTTTCTGCCAAAAAGGGGCCAACCCACGCCAGGCAAAGACCAAGGCGCAAAAGCCACCAAACAGCGCCGCCTGGCCGGAAACTGCGCGGTAGATGTGGGCTTTCTCCAAGAGGGAGCGGATGATGCGCAGATTTTCCAAGGCAGCTTGCTGGGGGCTCATGGCGTTCACTTTGTGGCATAAAGTTAGTCGCGCAAGTGAAACTTTGTGGCTCAAAGTAAAAA
>JAIWOJ010000380.1 GCA_020216965.1 Prosthecobacter sp. | reverse complement strand
AGGCCGGGCGGGAGGCGTAGGGCTGCTTGGCGTTGGCTTGGGGTGATTTCACCCAGCTCCTGGGTGAGGCGTGAGACGACTTCAAAGCGGCGCAGGCTTTCTACATTCTGTGGGGCTGTCATGGCTTCATCCACGTCAGGCAAAATGCGGTGGCCTTCATCAATGCCTTGGATGGGTAAATCTAGGGCGGGCAGCCAGCGCTGTCCGTGGGGTTCCAGGGTGATAATTTGCCGTGTGTCGCTGCGTCTTCGCAGGCGCAGGCGGGGGATGCCCTCCTGGGGGAGCCCACGCTGCCAGGTCAGTCCGTCATCACATTGCCAAAGCACGAGGCAGCGCCAATAGCGTGCTGCGTGGGCGGGGGGCTCTGTTTCAGGAAATTCGACCCTGAAGGCGACTTCGTTGCTGGTGGCGATCTTGGAGATGCGCCCCGGCTCTAGGGAACTGGAGATGCCTGTGACATGGCTGCGCTGGCTACCCATGCGCTCAAGAAAATGCAGGCTGCTGCGGGGGAAGAGTAAAAAAAGCAGCACGGCCACGGGGATCGCCTGCGCTAGCAGGGTGAGGGTAAGGCGTAGAGGCATCCTCCAGCCGCCGATCCCCTGGCGAAAGCGCACCATGCAGAGGGTGATGCCGATAAAGACGGCGAAGCTGCTCAGGGAGCGGCTGAGCGTCTGGCTGGAAAGGAGGCTACATAGGCAGAGGAACCAACCCACCACGGCCAGGATCTGAAAATCATGCGGGCTGCGGGATTCTAGCAGCTTGGCACCGAGTAGGATGAGCAGTGCGGCAATGCCGCCAGCCATACTCATTAGATCGCCTGTGCTGGCCTGCACAGCGGCTAGCCCTGCGAGTAAGATCGCTAAGCTCGCGGCAGAAAACGTGGGTGTGGGGGGGGCTGCTGGGCGCTGCCGCTGCTTCCTGTTTTTCCATCCAGGCTCAGCGAATCCGAGGCGCCAGATGGCACAGCCTGTGAAAAAAAGCACGGCTACCGGTGGCACCAGGTCCAGCAGCAAGATGCCTGCTGCTAGGAGAATGCCGCAAAGAACTAGCAGCGGCCAGGGGGCCAGTTGGGCACTGCGTTCATGGCCTGGGGGTAATTTTTTGGGCAGCGATTCATCCACCGATGCTGGTGGGGCTGCAAAGTCCGCCAGTGCGTCCATGCAGCGGTTCTGGTGGCTAGGTCCGAGTCCTGGGCTGATCTCTGGCTGGCCGGGTAGCTTGAGGGCGTAGGGTAGGCCGATTGTCTCTGCCTGGGTGATCCAGCGGGCGATTTGGCCAGCACGTTCCGCCTCGGGCAGCGGTAGTTTTTCCCAGTCTAGGGTCACGGCTTGGCTGCTACCACTGGCCCACTGTTTGACTAGCAGTGGCCTGCCACGGGCCACTGCCCGCCAGTCCACATGCCGTAGGGAGTCCCCTGGGTGCCACTGACGCAGACCGGCAAAGTCATCCCCTTCTTGGCCTGGCCTGCTAGCTGCGGGCTGCTGGCCGACTTTCTCCCCGGCGATCTCCTTGTCTGGCATTGGCAGGGGGAGATGGCCTGCGGGACGCGGGCGCACAGGGTGGTGGGCAGAGAGCTCGACCACTCTTTCCACGCTGAAGAGTCCCAGTGGATAAGCGCTGCGCAGTAGCACGCAAAGCCGACCTGAGGTAGCCCCAGGCAGGCTGATCTGCTGGGTGCCACCAGGTGGCACGTTTTCCACAAAGCTCCAGGAGCCGCCTTGGGCGTTGATGACCTCCAAGCCGAAGGCCCCTGGCCCTGTGGGGGCATGGATCTCCAGCGGCAAGTGGCTGTTTTCACCCGCCGTGCGAGTCGTGGGCAGCCTGCTGCGCAGTTCAATGCTCCGCAGATTCTCCCTGGCGCGCAGCCAGGACATGGCCGTAAGCACCAGGGTGGTAAAGCATAGCAGGTAGGCCACGCTATTGGCCTGCACGGCTCCGGCGTAGCCCATGGCGAGGATCACGCCAATCACTGACACGGTATGCACCGTGCCACGCACGCGGAGGCCCGGTGTGGGGCGGGTGGGGCGTGGTGGGATGCGGCGGGCCATGTCAGTGCGGCAATGTTGGGAAATTTGCCATCTCGGTGGCGGCGTGGCGAGCTACAAGCTCTGAGACGCGCAGGATTTCCCTCGACGCCACGTTTCCCTTCCGCTAACCCAGCACAACCTCATGAAAAAAGCGTTTTTGCCCCTGATCTTGTTCGCCCTAGCCGCCGTCTATTTTGTCAAAGCTGCGGACAGCACGGCACCGAAGCCACTCCGCATCCTGCTCATCGCGGGTGGCTGCTGTCATGAATACGATAAGCAGACCCAGGCGCTGAAAGACGGCATTGAGGCGCGTCTCAATGCGGTGGTGGACGTGGCCTACAATCCTGACAAGAGCACCAAGGCCACCTTTGAGATTTACCATTCCAAGGACTGGGCCAAAGACTTTGACGTCGTCATCCATGATGAATGCTCTGCGGATGTCACAGATCCCGCCTATGTGGGAAACATCCTGGCCGCACACAAAGCAGGCGTGCCCGCAGTGAATCTGCACTGCGCCATGCATAGCTACCGCTGGGGAAACTTCCGCGAAGCCGTCAAACCCGGTGCTGACAACGCAGGCTGGTATGAGATGCTGGGCCTGCAATCAACGGGCCACGGTCCTCAAGAGCCGATCGACATCACCTTCACGGCCCCTGACCATCCCATCACGAAGGGCTTGGAAAACTGGACGACTATCAAAGAAGAGCTTTACAACAACATCCAGCTCCTCGGTGGCAGCCCCCTGGCAAGTGGCAGACAAATCCAGCCGCCGAAAGCCAAAAAAGGTGAGACCTTGCCTCCAGACGCCAAGCCGACTGAGGCCACTGCCGTCGTCGCCTGGACGAATGAGTATGGCCCTGCCAAGACGCGCATCTTTAGCACCACCATCGGTCACAACACCGCCACGGTGCAGGATGAGCGCTACCTGAAGCTCATCTCTCGCGCCCTGCTCTGGACTACCGGGAAGCTGGCGGATGACGGAACCCCCGCCGTCGGCTACACCAAATAAAGCCCGCGTTGGGCAAAGCTCGCGCAGGGAAGGGCAAGCCGTGGCGAGCGCTGGCTCCGTGTCTGGGGAGGTTGTGGGCTCAACCAAGCCACCCCCTCCCATGAAAAAACACGAGCCCATCAGCCACGTCATGAGCACCCACCTCGTCACCGTCCATCATGGTGATCCGGTATCAAAAGTTCGCCGTCTAGCCGCTGAGCACGGCGTGCATCACATCCCCGTCGTCAGTGGCGACCAGCTCGTGGGGATCATCAGTTGGTCAGACATCCTGCGTGTCAGCTTTGGCGAAACCTTCCAGGCTGACGAGCGCGCCGTCGATGCCACCCTGGATCACACATTTTCCATTGAGCAGTTGATGAAAAAAGACCCCGTCACCCTGGCTGATTCTGCGACCGTACGTGATGCGGCGGAAATCCTCGCCAAGGGAGACTTCCATGCGGTCCCCGTCGTGCATGGCACCAAGCTCGTCGGCATCGTCACCTCCACAGACCTCATCCGGTATCTGCTGGCGCAGATGTGAGGGGAACTCAGATGCCGCTTTTTTAAGGAACTGGGGCATTCCTGCCC
>JAIWOJ010000001.1 GCA_020216965.1 Prosthecobacter sp. | reverse complement strand
TTCAGTTTGTCAAAGGTGCGTGACGCAAAACGGTTATCTCGACGATAGCGGTCGTGATATGAGTGCGAGCACCGCCGCTATGGGTGTATTCTAGACTTCCACCACAGAAGAGGCGGCGCGGGTCGATACGGCTTGATGTGCCCATCACACAGCCCATGATCCGAACAGGCACTGCGGGTAGGTTGACGCCTTGCTTCCACATCATGGCGCTGCGGTCTGCAGGATTCTCCATGCGGAAAAAATAAGTGCTCTTGCGGGTGTTCACCCGCATCAAATCACCGGTAGCTAGAGTATCGAGTTCTAAGCCGTCCCCCAGAGCTTCAAAGCCTGGCTCCTCAGACGGGAGATCAGAGGGACTACACATCTTCTCAGGACTTAGATTTTTCTAAGGCGCGGCTTTACTTCCGTGGGTGCGGGTGGGGGAGTCGGCGCGGAACGGCTAGACGGCGGTGTGGAGCGTACGCGGCGTGACTTCGTGGTCCGCGTGGTGCTAGGTGAAGGTTTTGCCTGCTCCTCAGAGGATGCACTGGGCGGTTTCGAGGGGGTGCTGGCGGCTTGGAGGTGGGATAGGGCGTTGGGATACTCCGCAGGGTCATAGTCCGGAGCGTATTCACGCCAGCCGACAGCATAGCCTTCACGAAAGAAGCGGGCTACACTGGGGCTGACTTCATTCAAATGTCGGCTAACGCTGTAGGTTAGCCCTTGGTCCAAGTCTTCACCGGCCCATCCATAGCCATCCCAGTATGCATTGTATTCGTCACGCAACCAGAGGTTATCTGGTGGCAATCTGCCTTCCTGCAGGGCGGCAGCGCGGAGTTGAAGGTCTGCCCTTGTGAACTTTTTCGGTGTATAGCAAGCAGGGGATACCAGCGCTAGCAGTGCGGCTAGGCAGCATGAGAGATGGCTCTTCGCGTGGCTCATGGGCATGGCTTGAATTTGAAAACGTCCTAGTGTTAGGCCGATCCAGCCGGGAAGGCAACTCCCCGCGTCTTTCGCAGAGAAAAACATATCCCGTTTGATCCGCCAAACGGCTGCTGTATTCTCCACGCCTCCTGAGATGTCCTTCGGCGAAACTTCCATCTTCCTCAAGCGTGGGCACGCGCTGGCAGCGGGAATGAAGCTATTCAACAAACGCTTCCAGTTAGAGCGCCCCCTGGGCAGTGGCGGCATGGGCCAGGTATGGCTAGCGCAGGATATTACCCTGGGCCAGCCCCGCGCCATGAAGTTCATTGCCACGGCCCTGATGCAGGACCAGGGCGCAAAACGCCGCCTGATGCAGGAGGCGCTAGCTGGCACGACCCTTAGCCATCCGCGGATCGTCCGCGTTTATGACTACATTGAGGATTTAAAACGCGGCATATCCGCCATCATCATGGAGTATGTGGAGGGCAAAACACTAGCTGAAATCCTTGGAGAATCCGCCCAGGGCTTTCTGGAGCCTGAGCAGGTGCGCCGCCACTTCATGGATGTGGCAGATGGCCTGCGCTACGCGCATGAAGAAAAAAAGCGCTATCACCTGGATCTGAAGCCCAGCAATATCATCATCGATGCTGTAGATGGCCGGGCGAGGTTGCTGGATTTCGGCATCTCCCGCACAGCGAAAGATGCCACGACACGCATCACCGGGGGGAACAGCAGCGGCACGCTGCCCTACATGAGCCCTCAGCAAATGAACGGAGATACCCCCTGTGCTGAAGATGACTATTATGGGCTTGGGGCCACACTTTATGAAATGCTCACTGGTACGCCCCCATTCTTCAGAGGGGAAATCGGCCATCAAGTGCAGCACCGCCCCGTAGAAAGCATCACGGAACGCCGCCGCAAAAACTGTGTGGAAAACCTAGTGCACCGCATCGGTGCTAAAGTCCCTGAAGAATGGGAAATCTTGGTCGCCGGTTGGCTCTCAAAAAATCCGAACCAGCGCAGTGCCACCCTCACCATGCAGGACTTCGCCCATGGCAGATTGCCTCGCATCTTGCCCAAACCTATCACAGCCACGGGTGAGGCAAGAAGCACAGCCTGCAAGCGCTCTCTCCTCCCCATTGCTGGTGCCGCCTGCGCCTTGCTAGCCGCAGCCGCCGCCCTGCCTCAACTGTGGCCCACCAAAGTGCCCGAACCGCCCAGACGCCCTGTCAAGAGCAGCAAAGATCTCGAAATCGAGCGACGTCTCGAAGAAGAACGCCAGCAGCGTGCAGCGGCTGAGGAGCGTCAGCGCCAACTTGAGGAAGAACTACAAAACCTTAAAGCTAGACAAGAGCAGGAATCCACCGCCGCTCGTGAGGCTGAAATCCAAAAAAAAGCTGCCGAACTGGCTGCTGCCCAGCTCATGGCGCGTGAGCAGGAGCAGGCCCGGCAGCGGGCTGAGGCTGAAAGGGCAGCGCGCCGTGCCGATGAGACGATCACACTCGGCACGCCTTTCTACATCAGCGGACTCGGCGTGCTTTCCTGGATCCCTGAGGGGGAATTCATCATGGGCAGTAGTGACACAGAGCGGCGTGTACTCGCAGCGCGCAAAGACTGGAAGCCCGAAACAGTCGCCGATGAGCAAGCACACCGCGTGCGCATCAGCCAAGGATTTTGGTTAGGGACCGATGAGGTCACCCTGGAACAGTTCCTGTCATTCTTGAACGATACCGCCGCACAGCCCGCCAGCGTGTTTAGCTCCACTCAACCCTGGGTCGTCAAAAACAATCCCTGCTGCCCGATTGAATACACCAGCACCGGCTGGCGAATGCGGTCCGCAGGTGGAGATGCCGCTGCCTTTTGGTCCAGCCCACGGCAGCCGATGATCTGCGTTACCTGGTATGGCGCGCGTGCCTTCTGCCAGTGGTTCACACGCTCTGCCGCCCAAACAGGCAAGCTCCCAGCAGGCTGGGTCTTTACCCTGCCTACAGAGGCGCAGTGGGAACGTGCCTGCCGAGGTGACACGCCCACCATGTTCTCGTTTGGCAACTCTATCTCCAGTGCTCTAGCGAATTTTGATAGCATGCAGCCGATCGGCAGCGCCCTTCCTTCCCGAAGCCTAGGCCATACCCATGCCACGGCTGCCCCACGCCTTTCTCAGGCTGCCGCAGGTGCGGAGGTGCGCGTGCTGCGCTCCCGTGCTGCCATGACGGCTCTGGACCCCGCTGCGAGCGCACACTTCCCCCAGGACCATCCCTGGTGGCTAAAAGACATGCACGGGAATGTGTGGGAATGGTGCCTGGATTGGTACGGCGAATACGACACACCCCCCCTTTCCACCGACCCGCTGGGCCAGTCCAAAGGCACCGGGCGCGTCATGCGGGGCGGTAGTTGGAAATCGCCAGGCTGGGCATGCCGTTCCGCTGTCCGCAATTACGCCCCCCCTGCTGGAGGTGAAGGCGATGAGGAAATCGGCTTCCGTGTCGCACTCGTGCGTGAAGCTCCTTGAGTCCCATCGTAAGCAACTCGTCCCCACAGTTGCACGAGAGCTGAGCTCCTGCCATGATGCCTCATGAATCTTGGTTTCGTCACCGCTGCGCTCCCCGAATTGTCTTTTTCAGACGTGCTCTCCTTTGCCCAGCATGAGGGCTTTTCTACCATAGAAGTCTGCTGCTGGCCTATAGGGAAAGCTGAGCGCAAATATGCTGGCGTGACTCACATCGACGTCACCAATCTGACCAAAACGGCAGCGGAGGACATCCGCGCGCAATGCCAAGACCACGGCGTGGAAATCAGTTCCCTGGGTTATTACCCAAATATGCTGGACCCCAACCCTGAGACGGCGCGCGCCGCTGTGGCACACTTCAAGAAGGTCATCGCCGCCTCAGAAAAACTTGGTCTCGGCCTCGCAACCGGCTTTGTCGGTAGAGACTGGACAAAAACGGTAGATGAGAACTGGCCACGCTTTTTGAAAACCTGGAAGCCAATCATCGCCTTCGCAGAAGACCTCGGTGTGCGTATCGGTATCGAAAACTGTCCCATGTCCTTCACGCGTGACGAGTGGCCAGGCGGTAAGAACCTGATGACCACACCCGCCATCTGGCGGCGCGCCTTTCATGACATCGACTCACCAAACTTCGGCCTGAACTATGATCCTTCTCATTTCATCCTGCAGGACATGGATCCGCTAAGCCCGCTGGCAGAGTTCAAAGACAAACTCTTTCACCTACATGCCAAGGACGTGTGGATCGACCGCAAGGCGCTGAACGAAGTAGGGCGCTTTGACTTTCCCCTGCGCTGGCATCAGCCGCGCATCCCAGGCTACGGCGATATCGATTGGTCAAAGTTCATGGCTGAACTCATGCGCGTGGGCTACAACGGCCCATTTTGTATTGAGGTCGAGGACGACACCTTTGGCAAAAGCCTCGAAGGCCGGATGAAGGCGCTTAAAGTCGCGCGCAACGTGCTAACACCTTATTTTGGCTGATGTGCCCCTGATCGCGCCTGCGAATCAATCTCATAAGGGTCGCGTTGGTTGAGAGTTAGACATTCCGCGATATTTGTTGAGCAATATCTGCTTTGCCCGCCGTTAAAGCATAGCATATCCTACTCATTATGCGGTTATCTCTGCTGCAGCGTCTCATCTACTGCATCGTGCTCACGGCTTATGCCGTCACTGGCACAGCGGTGATGCCTGCTCTGATGGCGATCGCGGCAGGGATCGAAGGTAGCCATCAAGTGGCGGTGACAGAAACGGGTCATGGCGTTCACCTAGCCATGCGTCATCTGAAGGGTAGCTTCACCCCAGCGGTCTCGGATCATCCCAGCCAAACGGCTAGGTTGCTCGTCAGCCTCTGCAAGAGCACCGAGCAGGGTGATCATTTGCTGTGCTCGGAGCAGTTCTCCGCCATCGCAAACCAGAACGAAAGTCAGAATCAGCGCATCACGCGTGCGGAGCCCCAGGAATCCAACCTCTGCCTCTGGCTGCATGTGGATCCAGTCCTCTGCATAGCTCGAGAACTTCACCAGTCCTTAGCCAACCGAACTAGGAATGTCTGCCTTACAAGGTGTGAAGAGCCATACCTGGACTCCAGGGTGCAGTTGCTAATTTGAAACAGGCTAGCCTGGAGCACGGCCTCCAGACTTCATCAGCCATAACCTGCCGAGCGGCAGATGGCGCGTGCTGACTCCACCACTCCAGCCAGCCGGCAAGCTCTAGGGCTGCTTCGCGCCCTCATTTCACTTCCTCACCTTTATGAAAAACAAGCTCATTCCCATTTATCACACTCTCGCATTCATCACTGCTTTATCTAACCTGCACGCCAGCGCTGTCACCAGTTTAGAACTCGTCAATGAAGCCCTCCAAAAGAATCCTGAAATCCGCTATTACGAAGCTGAAATCGCCGCAGCACGTGGCGGACGGCACTCAGCAGGCCAACTCGCAAACCCAGAGCTGAGCACTTCCTTTGGAGGCATGGCTATCGTCTCCCAGGTCGATGGCATGGTATGGAGCGCTACGATTTCCCAGGTCTTTGACTTTCCTGGACGCATGTCCCTGCGCAAAGCGATCGCAGATCGTGATATTCAGCTCGCAGAGTTAGGGCTTCAACAATTCAAATCGCAACTGGCCAATGAGGTGCGCGCTCGTGCAGGAGATGTCATCCTACTTCGCCGCAAGGAAGCTGCCGCGCGCGATGTGCGTGAACGTTTAGAGGCGCTGGTCAATGTGCTCATTCAGCGCGACACGGGCTCCGTCAGCGCCCTGCTGGAACGTCGGATTCTAGAAGCCTCCTTGCTGAGCAGCGACCGCATCCTGACGGATGCTTCCAAAGCCGCACGTGAGGCCGCCGCTACGCTCTCGGTGCTGTGTGGCCGCGCTCCAGACGTTGCTCTCACACTCAGTGGAGTCGTAACCAGTTTCCCTGATGTGCCTGAGTTACCCGTCCTCAAGCAACAAGCCGCAAGAACAAACTTCAATCTCCAGCAAAAACGCCTAAACTTGGCAAAACAGGGTCTCAAAGTTGACCTTACGAAATCAGAACGTTGGGGTGACATTACCTTTGGCCCCTATATGGCGGGGCAAACCGCCGGAAACACCCAAATCGAAGCAGGAGTTGTCTTCTCCATCCCGCTGCCACTCTGGAATAAAAACAAAGGGAATATCGACGCAGAAAAGGCGCGTGTTCAACAAGCCGAAACGCTTCTCATGGCGACTCTGCGTGACCTTGAGCGCGACCTTGCAATTGAGCGCTCGGCTTATCTCGCTGAACTGGACGCCCTGTCACGTTGGAAGCCAGAGAGCGAGGCTCAATTCGCCGATGCAGCGAAGCAAGCTGACGAACATTTTCGCCTAGGAGCCGTGCCTGCTGCCACCTATGTCGAAATGCAGCGGGGTTACCTGGATGCCATCGACAGCCTGATCGAGTCCCGCCGCAATGCCTGGAAGCACCGTATGGCGATCGAGCGACTCACCGGCTCGGCACTCACCGGCGAATCCATCACACCCAAGATCACCACTCGCTGAGCCATGATCTCACTTCATCAAAGCCGCCAGCGACACGCGGAAAGTCGGCAAGATCGTGCTGACGACCTGATCCTGTGCGCCAAAACTATAGCATTCTTCATAATCAAAGGCCCCAGGCTTTGTGTAGAGGCTGATGACACCCGCCTCGGGTTCAAC
Organism: Prosthecobacter sp.; assembly: GCA_020216965.1. Classification (GTDB taxonomy): domain Bacteria; phylum Verrucomicrobiota; class Verrucomicrobiia; order Verrucomicrobiales; family Verrucomicrobiaceae; genus Prosthecobacter. The sequence goes on along the minus strand of JAIWOJ010000001.1, from coordinate 13,373 downwards.
CAGCCAGTATTCTTTGACCTCGGCTTGAGCATAGATGGCAGTCTTGCTGCGATCACGCTGCTGCGTGTTGATGGCAATCTCAATTACCATCTCCGCCGTCGTCGGATGTTGAAGACGGTAGTCCGACCAGTCACCCGCAAACACCGCGAGATCGGGCTCCGGCTCGGAGCTGCGGCAGGTGATGGGACGTTCTTTTTCGTCCAACATTCCAGCGCCGCAGGCCGCTTCGAGGAGCCTGCGCAGACAGGCGATGAACCATTCATGGAGTGGGGACTTGGGCGTCTTTTTGAAAATTACACCGTACAGCAGTTCCACGTCTTCCCCGATCATGCCGAGCCGTCCAGCTTCGTGGTAAAACTCCACGCTGAAGGTGTAAATCATCTGCCTTTCTTCCGGGGTGTCGAGGCCGGTCATGAGGTGAGCAGACACAGCCGCGCGGTTGCACGCAATCAGAGAGAAAATCCACCTCACCCATGATCTCATCCATCATCGACTTTTCGCTGAAGAATCGCTTCCTCGTCATCATGGGGTCGCTGCTTTTGCTCGCAGCGGGGATCTTCTCCGCCATGCATCTGCCTCTGGATGCCGTGCCTGACATCACCAACACGCAAGTGCAGGTCAACACGGCGGTGCCTGGACTAGCCCCGGAAGAAACGGAGAAGCTTGTCACCTACCCGCTGGAACTCGCACTCGCGGGCATTCAGGGTGTGGAAGAGTTCCGCTCGCTCACGAAGTCCGGCCTTTCACAAGTCACACTCGTGTTTCGAGACGGGACGGACCTCTTCCGCGCACGCCAACTCGTCAGCGAACGCCTGGTGCAGGTGGAGCTGCCGTCTGGGCTCAGCCCACAGATGTCACCCATCAGTACAGGCTTGGGCGAGATCGTCTATTACACGCTTGACTACAAAAAGGATGCCCCTCAGCGAAAGCAACCGCGTGAGCGCCAACTCATGGAGCTGCGGGATGCGCATGACTACATTGTAAAGCCCTTCTTGCGCACCATTCCGGGTGTAGCTGAGATTAACAGCAGCGGCGGTTATGAGCGGCAGCTCGTCATTTTGCCCAAACCAGAGTCGCTCGCGAATGCAGGTATGACCTTTAGCGAGCTCGCAGAGATCATCGGACAAAATGTGGACAATGCGGGTGGTGGTGTCATCGAACGCGGCACGGATCGTGTGCTGATTCGTGGTGTGACGAAGGTGGCTAGTTCGGAAGACATTGCGAATTTACCTGTGAAATTCGCCGCTGGCGTTGAGCCACTGCGCGTGAAGGATCTGGCTGAGGTCAGCATCGGCAGCAACGTGCGCACTGGCTGCGCAGTCGAAAATGGAGAAGAAGCCGTGCTCGGCACCGTGATGATGCTTGTCGGCGAAAACAGCCGCATCATTAGCAAGCGCGTCGAAGAGAAACTCAGCGAGCTTGGCAAAAAACTGCCCGATGACCTAGAAATCCGCATCCAGTATGCCCGCAGCGAGGTCGTGGACCGCACGATCAACACCGTGAAGCACAACCTCTTCGAAGGGGCTGTGCTGGTCGTGGTGGTTCTGCTCTTGCTGTTGGGTAATTGGCGTGCGGCTCTCATCGTCGCACTGGCTATTCCACTCTCCTTCCTCTTCGCGCTCATCGGCATGACTTTCGGTGGTGTGTCAGGGAACCTCATGTCACTCGGTGCGGTGGACTTCGGACTCATCATCGACGGTGCGGTCGTCATGGTGGAAAACATCGTCCGTGTGCTTGGTGAGCGTCAGCACGAGTTGGGTCGCAAGCTCACTGCCAAAGAGCGATTGGAGGCCGTGCATGAGGCAGGAGAGCAGGTCGGCAGTCCGATGTTCTTCGGCGTGCTCATCATCACCCTCGTCTATCTCCCCATCCTCGCGCTCACTGGCATTGAGGGGAAAATGTTCCATCCCATGGCGATCACCGTCATGCTGGCTCTCGGAGGTGCTTTGGTGCTCGCGCTGACCCTCATGCCCGCGCTTTGCTCCCTGCTGCTGCGCGGAAACATCAGTGAAAAAGACAACTTCCTCATGCGCTGGTCGAAGGCCATGTATGCGCCCTCGCTTCGCCTAGCCTGGACGACACGCTGGGGTGTGGTTGGAGCTGTGGCAGCGCTGCTGGTGGCCACCGTGCTGGTCTTCATGAGCTTGAAGCAAGAGTTTGTGCCCACGCTGAACGAAGGCTCCTGGACGGCGATGGTGTATCAGCCTGCCAATACCAGCCTGAAGACCTCGCTCGACCGCTGCATCAAGACGCAGAAGTATCTCATTGAGAAAGTGCCAGAAGTGACCCGCACCTTTGCCCGTGTGGGCACCAGCGAGGTGGCAACCGATCCGATGTCGCCTGGCGAATACGACCTCTACGTCTTCTACAAACCGCAGTCCGAGTGGCGCAAAGAAAACGGCAAGCCGGTTAGCCGTGATCGTCTCGCCGAGCTTATCCGTGATGAATTAGCCAAGGAAGTGCCGGAGCAAGACTACGACTTCGCACAACCCATTCAGATGCGCTTTAACGAGATGCTAGAAGGTTCTCGTGCTGACCTCGCCGTGCGGATTTTTGGCGATGACTATGACACGATGGAAAAGATTGCCGGGCAGGTGAAGGACATCCTCGAAGGCATGACCGGCACCGACAACGCTGAGTTTGAGAGCCAGGGCCGCGTGCCCGTGCTCGAAATCCGCGTGGATCGGGCAGCGATGCTGAAGTTTAACGTCGAAGCCTCCGAGGTGAATGCTGCTATCACCACCGCGATGGCTGGGCATACCGCAGGCATGCTCGTCGAGAACAATCGCCGCCGGGCCATCGTGGTGCGTCTTCCGGAAAATCTGCGCAACAACCCCGAAGTCATGAAAGCTTTGCCTGTGCGCACGCAGGATGGTGGACTTATCGCCCTCGGTCGCCTCGCGGAGTTTGTGGAAGTGCCGCAGGTCGATGCCATCGGTCGCGAAGACGGCCATCGTCGTGTGGGCCTGAATGTCGATCTCGCAGGTGGCACAGACTCAGAAGCCTACGTCACTGAGGCGCGTGCTAAGATTGCAGCAAGTGTGCGATTGCCCGAGGGCTACCGAGTCGATTTCGGGGGGCAGTTCGAGCATCTTCAGGAAGCCCGCGCGCGCCTCATGATCGTGGTGCCTCTAGCCTTGGTGCTCATCTTTGTACTCATCCACGCTACCTTCAAAAGCGTGATGCAAACGCTCATCATCTACACCGGCATCCCGCTCGCCATCACTGGCGGAGTCCTAGCTCTGTGGATGCGTGGTCTGCCCTTCAGTATCAGCGCTGCCATCGGTTTCATCGCCCTCTGTGGTGTGGCCGTGCTCAATGGGGTCGTGCTTATCAGTTGTTTCAATCAGCTCCGCAATGAAGGACGCCAAATTGAAGAAGCGGTGACGGAAGGTAGCCTGCAACGATTGCGGCCGGTGCTCATGACCGCCTTGGTCGCTAGCCTCGGTTTCATCCCTATGGCCATAAGCGAAGGAGCCGGGGCTGAAGTGCAGCGCCCGCTCGCCACGGTTGTCATCGGCGGCATTATCAGCAGCACCTTTTTGACTCTCTTTCTTCTTCCTGTCTTGTACCGCTGGCTAGCAAAAAAGCATACTGCCTAAGCTCCTAGCGAAAATTGAAAACACGACTTAGCACTGCCCGCCACTCGTGATAGCGTCTCAATAACATGAAAACATCATGTTCACATCCTTTGAGCGTTCTGTGGCAGCCAGAGTCTCAGCTTAGCCGAAAGTGGCCCGAATCCTCATCTTGAAACTGGCACAGCAGCTTCTTCTGATGCTACTCCTCCTGACCACCACAGGAGAGGCTGCGACATTGGAGCTGGGTGTCATTTCCCATGACAAGGACCAGGTGCATGATCTAGCAGATCATGCAGAAACCTATGAGGATTTGGACGAGACAAGAGGCAACGATAGTTCGCAAGACACCGATCCTTTCAGCGCAACACCAACCTGTGGCATAGGTCATGCAAGGATGTTTCTGCATCAAGTGACACCATCCCTGGTGGAGTCACAGGAGGCAAAACCTTGTGGAAAGCAGCGCAGGCACCGATGGGTGAATGTGGACCTCAACTGAGGCGTGGCACTGATCTTGCATGGCTGGCGCTAGGATTGCTCCAGCCACCTTTCCACGGTCAGCGTGTGGAAAGGAAAGTGTCCTCACGCTGAGCCCATTCTTTGCCTCTTCCTTTCATGTTTGATTGCCCTGTTTTGAAATCCTTCTTCACTCTGCGGTTTGCCAAAAATTGGCCCAACCGTGATTTGATCCGGCTCTGGAGCCTGATCCTCCCCACTGAGCTTCTGCTCTGCTTTCTCTTCTCTCCCTTTTTCAGCCATCCCCTGACTGTGCTCTCCGCCTGGGGCAGTGTCTGGCTGCTCTTCCGCATCCTGCGGCGGCGCTGGGGCCAGCACCGGGCTCATGGCACTGCCAGCCTGATGTTGTTCGTTTTTCCACTGTTCGCCCTCGGCCTGCCGTTGCCGAACTGGGAAGGGTGCGTCACGGTGCTCGGCTTGGCAGCCCTGGTGGTGCATCATCGCCGGTTCAAAAAGCCCATTTTGCTGCTGACCGCCTGCTTGCTGGGCTCCTTGGCCCAAGCCGACACCACGCAATCCTGGTCCGGCAAGGCGGACATCACCTTTGAGGGCACCTCCACCCTTCACAACTGGGGTGGCAAGGTGTCGGCGAAGCCTTTTCAAACCCAGGTCACCCTGGATGCGGAGGGCAAGCCGAAGCGTGTGCAGGCCGAGGTGATCGTTGAAGCCGCAAAGATGGACACCGCCGAACCCAAGCGCGATGAGAACATGCGCAAGGCGATGAAGGTGACGGAACATCCGCTCATCCAGGCCATGATTGATGTGCCTGCCGACCAGATCGCCGCCGACCTGAAAACGCCCACGCAACTGCCGATGACGCTGACCCTGCTGGGCAAGCCGCAGCAGATCACCGGCACTATCCGCCAATTCCAACGTAAAGATGGAAAGGTCACCTTCGACCTGGACTTCCCCGTCTCCATGAAGGCCAGCGGCATCAGCGTCCCCTCGGTGCTGTTATTCATCCGCGTAGGGGATGGCGTGAAAGTTCACGCCTCGGTTACTTTGGCTCAACCCTGATCCTCTTTCTCATTCCATGTCTGCCTACATCCATCACATTACCACCGGCACTCCGCCCTACACCTATGCCCAGGGCTACACACGCGACCGCCTGAGGGACTGGGCGCGTGATCCAAAGACCAAGCGCCTCATTCACGCCATCTACAACCGCAGCGGCATCGAGACACGGCACAGCGTCAGCGGCGATTTCGTCGTCGGCACCGAGGCCACGCTCTACCGCAGCGATGCTTCCGGCGCGCTGATCCCGCCTTCGACCGAGGATCGGAACCGCGTCTGGACGCACTGGGCCAAGGAGCTGTCCGTGGACCTGGCACGCCGCGCCATCGCTGATGCCCAGGGGTTCAAACGGGAGGACATCACCCACGTCATCTTCACCTCCTGCACCGGCTTTGCCAATCCGGGGCCGGACTATCACATCATCAAGGAGCTGGGCCTGCGCCCGAATGTGGAGCGCTACACGATCGGCTTCATGGGCTGCTATGCGGCCTTTCCCTCCCTGCGCATGGCGGCCCAGTTCTGCCAGGCCAATCCGGGGGCGGTCGTGCTCGTCATCTGCCTGGAGCTGTGCACGCTGCACATGCAGGTGAATGACCAGCCGGACAGCATTTTGGCAAACTCCTTGTTCGCCGATGGAGCGGCGGCGGCCATCGTGAGTGCCCGCGAACCTCAGGCGGGACGCCCATCCTACCGGCTCGATGGCTTTGAAAGCTCCCTGGTGCCCTCCAGCGAGGCGGAAATGGCCTGGGAGATCGGCAACGAAGGCTTTAACATCGTGCTCTCGAGCTATGTGCCGGACATCATCGGCTGCAACATCCGCCAGCTTCTTAACGGCGTGCTGAAGCGCCACGATCTGGGCGTGGATGACGTCCACGAATGGGCCGTGCATCCCGGCGGAAGAGCCATTCTCGACAAGGTGCAGGAAAGCCTCCACCTCGCCGGGGACAGCCTCGACGCCAGCCGCACCATCCTGCGCGACTACGGCAACATGAGCAGCGCCACGATCCTCTTTGTGCTGAAGGAGATGCTCGACAGCGCCGAAACGGAATCCGCCACGCTGTGTGCGATGGCCTTTGGCCCAGGCCTGACCGTGGAAACCGCCGTGATGCAGCGCACCGGCTGCCCGGCCATGCCTGTCACCGAACGTACAGCCGTCCTCCAGGCACCGTGAACATGAGCACCTCCGTCCTTTACACGCCCGCCCAGCGCTACACGGCGCTGGCTTACGGGCTGGTCAGTCATGGGCTGTTCCTCGCCTCCGTGGCGGTGATGTTTTGGAGCCTGTACAACGGCCTACACCTCAGCCTGCTGCACCTTCATGGCGGCACGGCGGCGCTGGTGGATGTGCTGCTTATCTTGCAGTTTGCGGCTGGGCACACCCTGCTGCTTTCCACACGCGGGCGAAAGTTCATGGCACGTCTGGCACCGCTGGGGCTGGGGCCGGTGCTATCCACCACGATCTTTGCGGGCCTGGCCTCCGTGCAGCTGCTGGTGACCTTCCTGCTTTGGTCCTCCAGCGACACGGTGTGGTGGATGCCCCATGGCGCGGTCAAAGGCGTGCTGAGCCTGCTTTACGGCATCTCCTGGATCCTACTGGCGAAGTCGATGAGCGATGCCGGGCTGGACACCCAGATCGGCATCCTTGGCTGGCGCTCCGTCTGGCGTGGAGAAAAGCCGGTGTATCAGCCCTTCACGCGCACCGGCATGTTCCGCCACAGCCGCCAGCCGATCTACGCCTCCTTCACCCTCATCCTGTGGACTGCGCCGGTGTGGACGCCGGATCATCTGGTCATCGCCATGCTCTGGACGTGCTACTGCGTGCTGGCACCGCTGCTGAAGGAGAAGCGCTACCGGCAGTGGTATGGCGCGGCTTTTGAGCGCTACCAGCGCCGCGTGCCGTATTGGTTCCCATCCAAAACACGCACCATCACGGCCATGAGCACCCAGCTCACCGATCATGACATCGCCATCGTAGGAGCGGGGCCTGTGGGCCTGCTGCTGGCCTGTTTTCTGGGCGAAAAGGGCCTGCGTGTGCTGCTCGTGGACAAACGCACGGAGCCTCTGCAGCACTCCCAGGCCATCGGCATCACGCCGCCTTCGCTCGAAATCCTCTCCCGCCTGGGCCTGGACGAAGCCTTTGTGAGCCGGGGCGTGAAAATCCGTGACTGCCAGGTGCATGGGCAGGGCGGCCACCTCGGCTGCGCCTCCTTCCGTGAGATTCCAGGGCCTTACCGCTACATCCTTTCCCTGCCGCAGCAGCAGACGATCAGCCTGCTGGAGTCGCGGCTGGCCACGATGCCGAATGTGGAGCTGATCCGCGGCATTGAGATCGCTCACATCGAGCAGGATGCGCAGACGGTGACCGTGCGTGGGAATGATTTCAGCCGCACGGCACGCTGGCTGGTGGGCTGTGATGGCAGCCGCAGCCGCGTGCGCGAACTGCTGAAAATGCGCACCTCCGGCGGCGGCTATGGCTGCCACTTCCTCATGGGCGACTTCGCCGACCATGTGGATTTGAAGGAGGAAGGGCATCTGTGGTTCACGCGCGAGGGAGCCGTGGAGGCCTTTCCGCTGCCTGATGGCCGGCGGCGCTGGATTGTGCAGACTCCGGAACCGGTCACGCATGGGCAGCATGGGCTCATCAGCCAGCTGGTGCGTGAACGCACAGGCATTGACCTGGCGGTGGCAGACCAGCTGAACCAGAGCCCCTTCTCACCGCGCTGGATGCAGGCGGAACAGTATCACGACGGGCGGGTGATCCTCTGCGGGGATGCCGCCCACCTCATGAGCCCCATCGGCGGCCAGGGCATGAACACCGGCTGGGCGGATGCGGAGTTCCTCGCCGAGGTGCTGATCGCCATCGAGCAGCGCGGCCAGGCACCGCTGCCGCTTTTGGAGGCCTACGACCGCTGCCGTCACCGGGCCTCCAGCACCGCCATCGCCCGCGCAGCACGCGGCATGTGGCTCGGCACGCGCACGGGGGCCGTCTCCTCCTGGCTGCGCGATGCCTTCATGCGCGAATGCCTTTTCCAAGGGCCTCTGGCAAAACGGATCGGACCCTACTTCGCCATGCAGACGATTCCGTTCAACACGATCAAGGCGGTGCCGGAGAAGGTCTGGGCATGAGCTTCGCGATTCCCAGGCTTGCCGTGGCGGGCATCTCTGGCCTAGAGGACGGCGTGCGCCTCCGCGATGTCCAGCCCGAGCTTCTCGAAACCTACCCTGATGATCATCCCGACGCCATCGCAGGCCGGGAAGACCTGCTGCTGGTGAACACCTTCATGGGCAACCACCGCTGGATGGAGCGCATGCTGCGCCGGCTGCACCAGCCTGGATGGCACATCACCGAACTCGGCGCGGGTGATGGCGCGCTTTCCCTGCGCTTTCATCAGGCGGGCATCTGCAAGGCCCGGGACCTGCATGCCTTTGATCTCGCGGGCAGGCCGGCACGATGGCCAGCGGAGGCAGCCTGGACGCAGGGAGACCTGCTGAAGCAGCCTCTGCCCGACAGCGAGATCCTCGTCGCGAACCTCATCCTGCACCACTTCCGCGATGAGCAGCTGCGCGAGCTAGGCAGCCGCATCTCACCCCGAACGCGCTTCATCCTCGCCGCCGAGCCGGAGCGGCGCCGGATTCACAGCTTCATGGGTCACTTCTTCTCCTGGCTGGCCGAGCTACATCCGATCACCCGCTACGACATGCAGGTCAGCATCCGCGCCGGCTTCCGCGGTGATGAGCTACGGGTCGCACTCGGGCTTGGGCCAGAGTGGCAGGCTGTCGTTCAGAGCACCCTTTTGGGTGGGCACCGTGTCTGCATTTATCGGCTGGGTGCCCCTGATCTTCGTGGCTGATGGCGCTAGATCAGCAACTTGCATCCGATCCGGATTTTGAAGTTGCCAACACAAGACTGGCCCGTTGGCATTGAACTTCGTCATCGGAGGTAAAGAATGCTTGCTAGGAGGCGTTACCCTCCTGCAAGATTTTTCATCCTATGGAAAATAACCACACCCCCACTTCGCGCCGAGATTTTATCAAAACTGCCGCACAGGCCACTGCTGGTCTTTCTGTTCTTTCGGGGATTCACATTCCCTATGTCCATGCCGCTGGAGACGATACGATTAGCGTGGCTTTGGTCGGTTGTGGTGGCCGCGGTACAGGGGCAGCCAGCAATATGATGGGCGTGAAACAGCGCACGCGCCTCGTGGCGATGGCGGATGTGCAAGAGAATCGCCTGGAGGCTAGCTTTAACGGTTTGAGCGCCAAACACCCTGACCGTTTCTCCGTTTCCGCAGATGCCAAATTCATCGGCTTCGATGCCTACAAGAAGGCCATCGATATGCTGAAGCCGAATGACATCGTCATCATGGCAACACCGCCCGCCTTCCGCTGGGTGCAGTTCCAGTATGCAATCGAGAAGGGGGTGAATGTTTTTATGGAAAAGCCCATCTGCGTGGACGCGCCGAGCGGACGCAGGATGTTGGAGTTAGGCAAGAAAGCGGCTGAAAAAAACCTGAAGGTGGGCGTGGGTCTGATGTGTCGTCACTGCCGTGTGCGGGGTGAACTCTTTGACCGTATCCAGCAGGGCGAGATCGGCGATATCATCTTGGGCCGTGCCTATCGTCTGCAGGGGCCCGTGGGCACCTGCTTTACCAAACCGCGGGATGCCAGCACCGACCCGAATGAGCTGATTTACCAAATCAAAAACTTCCACAGCTTTCTCTGGGCCTCTGGTGGAGCTTTCAGCGACTTTAACATCCATAACATCGATGAGATCTGCTGGATGAAGAATGACTTCCCGATCGAGGCCAAGGCAACGGGAGGCCGCACAGATCGAGGTGAGTATGTGGACCAGAACTTTGATCACTACAGCGTGGAATACACCTTCCGTGATGGCACGAAGTTCTGGCTGGAAGGCCGCAATGCGATGAAGACGCATAACGAGTTTGCCAGCTATGTGCATGGCACAAAAGGCATGGCGGTGGTCTCCACAGCGGGCCATTTCCCCTCAAGGGCAATGACATTCAAAGGTCAGAATAGAGACCCGAAAAATGTGATCTGGCGTGGCAAGCAACCTGAGCCCAACCCTTATGACCTGGAGTGGCAAGATTTGGTGGACGCGATCCACGACAATAAGCCCTACAGCGAAGTGGAGCGTGGGGCTATGGCTAGCCTAGTCACCGTGATGGGCCGCATGAGCGCACACACAGGCCAGTTAGTCACCTTTGACCAATTGATGGCGCATGACCATGAGTTCGCGCCTAACGTGGATAAGCTAACGATGGACGGCCCAGCGCCCTTGGTGGCAGATGCCAATGGAAAATATCCAGTGCCCTACCCAGGTGCCAACGGCCTCTATGAGTATGTGGTGAACAAGGCATAGACGAAGGCAAAGCACTTGATTTGAGAAGCCTGGAGATCGGCAACGGTCTCCAGGTTTTTTCTGCTTCTTTACAAGCGTCAGCCTCCATCTCGGCGCGCGGCAGCACTGGGATGAAATTGGCTTGTGCAGCACGGGTCGTGCTTGGGCAATCAGTCTCTCAAAGCCTCTGCAGGTTCCAGACGAGCAGCGATCCAAGCAGGGATGAACCCTGCGGTGATACATAGCAGGACGGAAAAAACACAGGTCGCGCTGATGTGCCAGGCATCCAACCGTGCAGGGATCGTGGAGAGAAAAACACCTTCGACGGCGTGAACTTGGCCTCCAGTTAAGCTTGCCAACAAGGCGCGGAGGTCATCGCGCAGCCAGAGCACGAGCAGTCCACCGATCAGCCCGAGCAGGGTTCCTAGCACACCCACCATGATGGCCTGCCATGTGAAGATCTGAATGATCTGGCCAGGGCGTGTTCCGATTGCGGCTAGCATACCGATTTCTCGGCGTTTCTGGGTGGTGACTGTGATGGTGGTGTTCATCACGGAAAAAGCGGCAACGAGGGCGATGATAGAAAGCACGAACTGCATCATGGTCTGCTCATTGCGCATGGCGGCCAAGCGCGCTTTTTCCTCATCCGCCCAAGTTTCCACCTGCCACCCAGGTGCTAGGGCAGAAATAGCGCTGGATATTTCCACGGCTTTTTCTGGCTCTGCTAATTCGAGCGCGATGCCGCCAGGGCGGTCACCTAGCCGCAGGATGCTCTGGGCTGTGGTTAAGGATGTGCATGCCAGCATTCCTACAGCCTCGCCACGCAGCACGCCATCCACGCGCAGCTTCTGGGGGTGCAGGCTGATTTGACGGATCATGTCACGGCGCTTTTGGTCATCGTTTTCTTCATTAGCATCGCTGTATTGCCGGACGGCCTCATTGACATTCGGTCCGGCGTAAGTGCTGACCTCATCGCCAAGGCGCAGTCCCAGGCTGCTCATGTGCTGATCTGTGAGGATCACGGAGCCGTCTTTCAGGTCAAAGCTACCTGCCACCAGGTGGGAACGCAGCTTGGCGAGGTGGGTCTCGGCTTTCTCTGAAGGCACGGCGAGTAGGTGGGCGAGCGTCTGGGCATCGTCCCTCGCCAGATAAACCTTGTCTGTGGCGCAGGGAACGGCTGACTTCACGCCAGGTTGAGATTGCACTACCTCCAAAACATGGTGCCACTGGGCGGCTGCATCCTCTCCGCCAGGGCTGAGTAGGATGTGGGGCTTGGAGCCCATGAGGGTATCCCGGAAATCCGCTTCAAAGCCTGCCATGACGGAGCGAACGACGATCATCATCAGCACGCCCACGGCAACACCAGCCAGTGACACCAAAGTGATGACCGAGACGAAATTTCGCCTGGGCCTCAAATACCGCAGTGCCAGGAAAAGGGGGGCATTCTGTGTCATGATGGCCTAGATTTGAGCCACGCGGAACTGGTGCGCAGTACAGGGTTCGAACCTGTGACCCCCACCATGTCAAGGTGATGCTCTACCACTGAGCTAACTGCGCGAGTCGAGGGGCCGTGTTGATACTCCTCTCCGGCGCAGGGGCAACTTGTTTTTCTCTGGTGCAGTGCCTGATCCGATGAGTATGAATCTCTGAATGTGCCATTTTTTCGCCCTCCTCCTTCTGTCGTTAGCGGTCTCGCTAGCCAAATCGGCTGAGAGAGCTGTGTCCGATCCTACGCGCCTGCCTGCGGCAGAACCGGGGGATGTGCTGGTGCTACCGGAGGGGGAATTTCGTGATGTGGCGCTGGTTTTCACAGGCATGGGTACGGAGAAGGCACCCATCACGCTACGCGCAGCCGTGCCAGGAAAAACGATTTTCACCGGCACAAGCACCCTGCGGATAGCAGGTGAGCACCTGGTGGTCGAGGGGCTCTGGTTCCGCGAGCCTGACCCTGCCATCACGGACCTTATCCAATTCCGTAAGGACTCAAAAACGCGCGCCAGCCACTGCCGGATGACGCGCTGCGCCGTGACCTCCACCGCAAAAGAAGTCGCTTCCCAAGAAAGCCGCTGGGTGGGGATTTACGGCAAGGCGAACCGGGTGGATCATTGCCGTTTTGAGGGGAAAACTGGCAAGGGAACGACCTTTGTCGTGTGGCTTGGGGAGGGGGATGAGGGTGGCCACCACATAGATCACAATGATTTTGGTCCTAGGGAGCGGCTGGGGAAAAATGGCGGCGAGACCATCCGCATCGGCGATAGCAAGACCTCCATGCTGAAGGGGGGCTGCGTGGTCGAGGAAAATGTCTTTTACCGCTGCAACGGGGAGGCGGAGTGCATCTCCAATAAATCCTGTGGCAATATTTACCGGAAAAATACCTTCCTAGAAGTGGGCGGCACGCTGACCCTGCGCCATGGCAATGGCTGCTTGGTTGAGGGGAACATCTTCCAGGGCAATGGAGTCTCTGGCACGGGAGGTATCCGTATTATCGGGGAAGATCACACGGTGCGCGGCAATCACCTGGAAAACCTACGCGGCGATGATGCGCGTTCCGCCATCTGTCTGATGATGGGCATTCCTGATTCGCCACTGAACCGATACTTCCAGGTGAAGCGTGCCAAGATCATCGGCAATGCTGTGGTGAATTGCGAGCACCCGGTGCTCATCGGTCTGGAGGATGACAAAAATGCCACGCTGGCCCCGGTGGGCACGGTTTTCGAGGGCAATCAGTTCCTCTGCCCAGGGCGGGAAATCATCGAGGCGCGTTGTGATCTGGGCGGGATTGCTTGGGAGGCAAACGTGTATGAGGCAAAAGCTGCCGGCATCCCACCCACCCCTGGGCTGCAGGCGGGGAGACCGGAAGTGAAACCCGTGAAGCCACTCAGCCGCGCTGAGGTGGGGCCCGGCTG
>JAIWOJ010000379.1 GCA_020216965.1 Prosthecobacter sp. | reverse complement strand
AGGGCGGCCGCCATGGCGATGTGGGCCTGGACATTGGCCGCAAGACCCTGCAGCCCATCTATGACTTCATCCAGGAGGCGCGCACGGCACAAAAACCCTTCCTTGTCTGGTATGCGCCCATGATGCCGCATGATCCCCACACGCCCCCCCAGCGCCTCTTTGACAAATACAAGGACAAGGCCCCCAGCGAGCACGTCGCCAAATACTGGGCCATGGTGGACTGGTTTGACGAAACCTGCGGCGAGCTCGTCCGCCACATCGACGACCAGGGGCTGAAGGGAAACACCATCTTTATCTATGTGGCGGACAACGGCTGGATCACCAACCCTCAGACCGGCCGCTATGCGGCAAAGTCCAAGCAAAGCCAGTATGATGGCGGCCTGCGCACGCCTATCATGATCCGCTGGCCCGGCAAAGTCGCCCCCAAGATGTCCCAGGACCTCGCCAGCTCCATTGACCTCGCCCCCACCTTGCTGCTGGCCGCAGGCATGCAGCCCACCCCCGCCATGACCGGCCTGAACCTGCTGGACGAGGCCGCCGTCAGTGCCCGCAAGACCCTGTATGGCGAGTGCTTCACGCACAACTTCATCGACCTCCAGGTCCCCGCCTCCAGCCTGCGCTGGCGCTGGATCATCGACGGCTATGACAAGCTCATCGTCCCCCACGCCGCCAACCAGCCAAACGATGAGGTGGAGCTCTACGACCTCAAAGCCGACCCTACCGAGGAGAAAAACCTAGCCCCCGCCCAAGCCGACCGCGTCAAGGCGCTGACCGCCAAGCTTGACGCCTGGTGGAAGCCCTGAGCACAAAGCAGAGAGCGCCCGACCAGAGAGCGCCCAACGATGGGCAATGGGCTATTGCCTACTGGCCTGCTAGGGCCTCACGGGCCATGATGGGGTCATCGGTGGTGATGCCATCGACGCCTAGGCGGGCAAAACGGCGCACGTCCGCAGGCTGGTTCACCGTCCAGACATAGAGCCCCAAGCCAGCGGCGCGGATCTGCTGCACCATGGCCTCATCCCAGGGAAAATCCGCCTGACTAAGGTCCAGCCCATCCAGCTTGTCAGCCTGGGTGTCAGCGATGAGCCGGGTCAGGTCGGTGGGTTGTTTATCCTTCGTTTTCCCTGAGGCGAGGCGATACACCTGAATCCAGGGCAGTGCTTTTTTGGATTCAGCGGCAGCCTCCCGCTTGAAGGCGATGATGGCCAACTGCGCAGCACGGTCTTTCATCGGATCCAAGATGCGCTTCAGTTCTGGCACGATCTCAGCGCCGCATTTGATCTCAATGAAGAAGCGCTTCTTCCCCTGGGGCAGGGTAGCCAGGGCCTGCTCCAGCGTGGGGATTTTTTCCTCTGCCCAGGCCGCGCCCTTCCAGGCACCTGCCCCCAGGGCCGTGAGCTGGGCTTGGGTGGATTTTGCCACGTCCAGTTGCTGGCCTGTGGTGCGCTGGGTGTCTTTGTCATGAATCACGGCGGTTTTGCCATCGGCAGTCAGGTACACGTCTAGCTCACAGGCATCGGTGCCGTATTCCCAGGCTAAATGAAAGGCACCCAGGGTATTCTCTGGCGCACGCGCGGAAAAGCCGCGGTGGGCGATGATTTCGACAGCAAGGGCGGGCATGGCAGTGAGCAAAAGGAGGAGGAGGCGAGTCATGGGTGGGCCATGCAAACGCGCGTGGATGGGCAAAATCTTCTCCTGAGGGATGAAATTCCCCTCCGCCGCCTGACAGGGCTAGCAAGGGGAAAAACACCTTGCCGCAGGGGGCAAAGCGTGTTCTCTCACCCTTCCCAAACCACCCAAAAACCACGCAATCATGAGCGAGCGCCGCATCGTTATCACAGGCATCGGAGTTGTTTCCCCCCTAGGAAATAACAAGGATGACTTCTGGAAAAACCTCATCGCTGGCAAGAGCGGCATCCGCCGCATCCAGAGCATGGATACCAGTGCTTATGACTGCAAAATCGCAGGCGAGGTGGTGGATTTTGACCCGACGCCCTTCTTCAACAACCATAAAGAAGCCCGCCGCGCGGACCGGTTCTTCCAGCTCGCCATGGCGGCCTCCAAGATGGCCGTGAAGGACTCTGGCCTGAACCCAGATAGCCTGGACCCCTGGCGCGTGGGCGTGATGGTCGGCTCTGGCATCGGCGGCCTGAGCACGATCGAAACCCAATACGAGATCCTCCTGAACAAGGGGCCGGGCCGCGTCTCGCCCTTCCTCATCCCGATGATGATCACGAACATCGCCTCTGGCATGATCGCGACTGAATACGGGTTTATGGGGCCAAACATGTGCATCACTACCGCCTGCGCCACCTCCAACAACAACATCGGCGAAGCCTGGCGCATCATGAAGTTTGGCGATGCGGATGTGATGATCTGCGGCGGTGCGGAGGCATCCATCCGCCCCTGCGGCCTTTCTGGTTTTGGCAACATGAAGGCGCTCTCCATGCGCAATGATGAGCCGGAACGCGCTTCACGCCCCTGGGATGTGGCTCGGGATGGCTTTGTGATGGGCGAGGGCGCAGGCGTCGTCGTGCTGGAGGAATATGAGCACGCGAAAAAACGCGGTGCCACCATCTACGCGGAGCTGGCAGGCTACGGTGTGACGGCAGACGCCTACCACCTCACGGCCCCGCACCCGGAAGGCATCGGTGCCGCGAAGTGCATGGAAATGGCCTTACGCCACGCCAAAATGAATGCCACTGAGGTCAGCTATGTGAATGCCCACGCCACCTCCACGCCGGTGGGCGACCTATGCGAACTGCGCGCCATCAAGCGCACTTTTGGCGAGTATGCGCAAAAAGGTCTGCTGGTCTCCGGCACCAAATCGATGACCGGTCACCTCCTGGGGGCCGCCGGGGGGGTCGAGCTCGCTGCCAGTATCCTAGCCATCCGCGATCAAATCGTGCCGCCGACGATCAATGTGGAAAATCTTGATCCTGAAGTGGATGTGGACGTGGTGCCAAACACCGCGCGCCCGGCCAAAGTGACGGCCTCTTTGAGCAATAGCTTCGGTTTTGGCGGCCACAACAGCACGGTGCTCGTGCGGAAACTGGATTGAGATTGGGTGCCAAAATTCTCCGGGATCTGCGCATCCCGATTCCAAAGCATTTCGGGATCTGGTCGTACAAGCTACTTTCTTGGCTAATCCTATGTCCACCATGATCCCACCCAGTCTCTTTGTGCTCACGGGAGCAGGCTTGTCCGCAGAGTCTGGTGTGCCGACTTTTCGTGGGGTCGATGGGCTGTGGGAGGGGCACCGGATTGAGGATGTCGCCTCGCCGGAGGGCTTTCAGCGGCAGCCGCAGGTCGTGCAGCGGTTTTACAACCTGCGGCGGGCGGCTCTCAGGACGGTGGAGCCCAACGCGGCCCACCATGCCCTGGTGAGGCTGGAGAGGGAATGGCCTGGAGCCTTCCTGCATGTGACACAAAATGTGGATGATCTATCCCAGCGGGCGGGAGCCCAGAAACTGCTGCCGATGCATGGAGAACTGAAGAAGGTGCGCTGCCTCAACTGCCGCACCGTCATGCCCTGGGAAAACGATCTGGAAACCACGACACCCTGCCCAGCGTGCATGGGCACCGGCACGCTACGGCCTGACATTG
>JAIWOJ010000378.1 GCA_020216965.1 Prosthecobacter sp. | reverse complement strand
CTGGCGTTCGACACTCGCGGCGAGCGCCAGCAGCTCGTCCTGACTCCAGGCCACGCCGGGCCGCAAAAGCACCTCGGTCACCTCCGGGCGGCCTTGGGTGAGCGTGCCGGTTTTATCCACGGCCAGCGTGTTGAGCGCGGCGAGCTTTTCGATCGCGGCGGCATCGCGGATGAGCACGCCCATTTGCGCCCCGCGGCCAATGCCGACCATCACGCTCATCGGCGTGGCGAGACCGAGCGCGCAAGGACAGGCGATGATCAGCACGGACACGGCGCTCGCGATGGCATGGGCCAGCGATGGTTGCGGGCCGAGCCACACCCACAAAAGGAAAGTCAACACGGATGCCGCGAGCACCGCCGGGACAAACCAGGCCGCGACCTTGTCCGCCAGCGCCTGCACCGGCGCACGGCTGCGCTGCGCCTGGCCGACGAGCTGCACGATCTGCGCCAGCAGCGTCTCCGCGCCGACACGCGTGGCCTGCATGATGAAGCTGCCCTGTTGATTCAGCGTGCCGCCGGTGACGGAGGCGCCTGCAATTTTCGCGACGGGTTCCGGCTCGCCAGTCATCATCGCCTCATCCACATGACTGCTGCCTTCGAGCACGATGCCATCCACCGGCACTTTCTCGCCGGGACGCACACGCAGGTGATCGCCTGCGTGCACGTCGTCCAGCGGCACCTCCACATCGCCGTCCGGCTTCACGAGCCGCGCGGTCTTCGGCTGCAAGCCCAGCAGCTCTTGAATGGCGCTGCCGGTGCGGGCACGGGCGCGCAGCTCCAGCACCTGGCCGAGCAGCACGAGCACGATGATCACCGCTGCGGCCTCAAAATACAGCGGCAGGCGGCCGTGGTCATCGGCGAGGGATTCTGGAAACCGATCCGGCATCAGCATCACGGCCACGCTAAAGGCATAGGCCGCACCGACACCGAGCGCGATGAGCGTGAACATGTTCATGCTGCGATGCCGCAGTGAAACCCACGCACGCTCAAAGAAGGGCCACCCGGCCCAGAGCACGACGGGTGTCGAGAGGATGAACTGCATCCAGCGCGTGGCAGTGCCGTTTGCCCATTCCGCATGGCTCCATGCGGGCACGAGGTGCGCCATCGCGGTGACAAAGACGGGCAGCGTCAGCAGCGCGCTGATCTTGAAACGCCGCGTCATGTCCCGCAGCTCCGCATCATCCTCGTTTGCCTCTGCCGGGCCAAAGGCCGGATTGCGCTCCAGCGCCATGCCGCACTTCGGGCAGAGGCCCGGCTTGTCGGCCTCCACGCCTGGGCACATCGGGCAGAAATACTTCGCCGTGGCGGAGGGTTTCACGCTGGCGTCATGGTGATGGCCGTGCGCATGGCAGCAGGAGGGCGGCGCTTTCGGCGGCGGATGGCAGCAGGACGGCGCAGCAGGTTCAGGTGCTGAATGGCAGCAGGATGGGGACGAATGGCTTTTCATGGGGGAGATGAGTTGGAGGCATGGCCGTTTGAGACCTTTATGAACCGCACACGCAGGGGGGATGTCATTGGATACAGCAGGATACCGCCACGCTCTCCGCTTATGTTGGCAAGATGAAAGCAGATCCCGCATCCCGCTTTTCCAAGCCGCAGGGGCATTTTTCCCATATCGGCAAGCAAGAGCCGGGCTGAACCAGGATGCCGAAATTTGCCGGGATTGGCATGACCCGATTCGGGTGAAAGCGGTATTCGGTCAGTTTAGGGATTGTTGATTTATTTTGGGAATCGCATCCACAGTTTGGGATTGCCACCGCCCTGCCCGCTGGAGGAAAGATGGGGCATGAGCGCTGTGCCTGCTTTTTTGAATGACTTCCCCGACAGCTTTTCCCCGATGGTGGTCAAGGAGCTGCGGCAGGGGCTGCGGGCGCGGGTATTCACCGGCACGCTGCTGGGGCTGCACGCGGTGCTGATCGTGGCCACGCTGATCTCGACCGCCGCCTCTGGGGCGGCAGACACGCGCTGGCTTTACGAGGGGGTCGCCACCTTGGTGCTGTGCCTGGTGCTGCCTCTGCGTGCTGTGAATGCGCTCGCGGATGAGGTGAAGCACCAGACGCTCGAGATGCTGCGCCTGACGCGGCTGAGCCCGCTGCGTATTGCCACGGGCAAGTGGACGGCCCTGGCGCTGCAAATGCTGCTGGTGGCCGTGAGTCTGCTGCCCTACAGCGTCGCGCGTTATCTGCTGGGGGGGCTAGAATTGGGCACGGAGGTGATGTTGCTCGGCGGACGGTTGCTGGTGGGTCTTGTTTTAGCTGCTGCTTTCTTGGCGGTATCCACCCTGCGCCAGCAGTGGATGCGCTCTTTGTTCATCATGCTGCCTGTGATGTTTGGCAGCTTCGGGGTGGTGAGCATCTTCATTTCCATGACGTTGGGCGGCAGCAGCTCATTTGGCCTTCGCTTTTATGGGCCGAGTGGGATGGTCGCCATCCTGGTGGTTGCTCTGTGGGCCATTTTTGCCTTTCTCAGCCTTGCGGCATCACGCATCGCAGCGCCTGCGGAGCCGCTTTCCAGGCTAAAGCGGACGGTGCATCTGCTGGCTATGCTGGTGCCGGTGGTAGCCTGCCAGGTGACGCATGAAAAAGCTGCGCTGCTCGGCATCATCCCGATTTTGGTTTTGATGGCCTTGGATGCGCTGGCTGAGCCGATTAACCCCGTGCCTATCGCCTATGTGCCTTTTTACCGTCGGGGTATCCTGGGGCGGCTGGTGATGCCCTTGCTGGCCCCAGGCTGGGTGACAGGATTCTGGCTCTCCATCCTGGGGGTAGGCCTTGGCTGCTGGGCCCTGCATGGTGCCGGGGCGTCGGATGCCGTGCCCTACTTTTTGCTCTCTGCCTGCACGGTCTGGATGGCCTGCGTGATCGTGCAGTGCTTGCCCTCCATGCGTCGGGCTGAGGATCCCTTGGTGATGCTCATCTCGACCCTGCTGGTCATCGGGGTGCTGATGGGGGTACTCGGGAGTGCCAGCGTCGCCTATTGGAAGCTGGGTGGGAAGGAACCCTGGCTGATGGCCGTGCTGCCGCCTACGGCGATGGTGAGCGCGTCGAGCTTTCGCAGTGTCCAGGAACGTGAGAATTTTCTTCAGACGGCCCTGCTTTTTGCCTCCGTTTGGCCCTTTTTTCTTGGCATCCTCAGCCTGCTGGCTTGGCGCTCCCTCGCCGACACGAGAAAACAGGCGCGGGAGATGGCGGCAGGGCCCGGTTAAAACTTGATGTCCTCCTTGAAGATCATGCGCGCGGCCTGGGCCACGTCTTTATCGCCACGGCCGGAGACGTTGACGATGATGATCTGGTCTTTGGACATGCTTGGGGCCACTTTCATGGCGTAGGCCAGGGCATGGGAGCTTTCCAGGGCGGGGATGATGCCCTCAATCTGCGCGAGGGATTGGAAGGCCTCCAGCGCCTCGGCGTCGGTGGCATAGGAGTATTCGGCGCGGCCTAGGTCGTGCAGCCAGGCGTGCTCGGGGCCGACGGCGGCGTAGTCCAGCCCAGCGCTGACGGAGTGGGTGAGCTGGATCTGACCATCTGCATCGGCCAGCAGCCAGGTCTTCGCGCCCTGGAGCACGCCTAGGCGGCCGCCCTGGAAGCGGGCGGCATGGCGTTCGGGAATG
>JAIWOJ010000377.1 GCA_020216965.1 Prosthecobacter sp. | reverse complement strand
CAGCCAGAGCTGGTCGCTGTGGCCGACCTCGTGGAGCCGGTGCGGGAATGGTTCCGCTGCATCCCTAGCTGCACGCAAAGGACGGCGGACTACCACGAGCTGCTGGCAAATCCTGCCGTGGAGGTCGTCTATGTGGCCGTGCCGCACCATCTGCATGAAAAGATCTACCTGGACGTGCTGGCAGCGGGCAAGGACCTCTTTGCGGAGAAGCCCTTCGGCATCGACCTCGCCGCAGCACGCAACATTCTGGCCGCCTGCCGGGCCTCTGGGCGCTTCGTCCGCTGCTCGTCGGAGTTTCCCTTCTTCCCAGGCGCGCAGCGCGTCATCGCAGCAGCTACCTCAGGCAAGATGGGCCGCATCCTGGAGATCCGCTCCGGCTTCCACCACAGCAGCGACCTAGATGCGACCAAGCCCGCCAACTGGAAGCGCCTGTCCAAGACCTGCGGAGAGATCGGCGTGCTGGGAGATCTGGGCATGCACGCCTGCCACATCCCCCTGCGACTTGGCTGGCGGCCGACGCAGCTCTTTGCCCAACTGCAAAAAGGCTACCCCCAGCGCCCGGATGGCAAAGGCGGCCTGACGGACTGCGATACCTGGGACAACGCCCTGCTGCACTGCTGGACGCAGATCGACGGGCAGGCCGTGCCCATGCGCCTGGAAATGAAGCGCCTGGCCCCTGGCGAGACGAATACCTGGTATCTTGAGGTGCTCGGCACCGAAGGCGGCGCGCGCTACTCCACCAAGGAACCCAAGACGCTCTGGCTCTTTGAAGGCGGCAAGGAGCAGTTTTGGAAGCAGACGGACCTCGGCTTTGCCATGCCCTTCAAGACCGTTACGGGCGGCATTTTTGAGCCCGGCTTCCCGGACCTCATGCAGCAAATGTGGGCCGCCTACCTCATGGAGCGGGAAGGCAAGCTCGAGGGCCGCTTTGGCTGCGCCACGCCCGAGGAGGCCGTGGCATCGCAAGAGATCTTCGCCGCCGCCCTACAAAGCCAGCGTGATTGCCAAGTCGTGACGCTGTGAGCCCGGCTTATCGGCTAGGCGGGCGGGATTAAGCGCCAAAGCCAGCACTGCCGGTGGCAGCCTCCGTATCTCATGCCCTCTCCCCAAAACCTAGCAGATCAGAAATCTGAAATCGGTCATCGCCTATCGCCGATGTCCTTTGGACAGTGCTGGCTTTACCTGAGCTTAACAGAAGACTGGCGGACAAGAATGGGTTTGAGGGCAAATTAGCGCTCGTCAGGAATGGGGGATTCGTTGAATCCTTCAGGCCCGAAGCAGGCTGCGCCTTCCGTCATGACTCCTTTCCGCCCCCGTCTCCCTCTAGCCCGCTTGGGTGTCTTGAACTGCGCCACGGGTCAGCGCGCGCTCGTCTCAAATATCCCCTACATCCTGGGGGCCAGTGCTGCCTCAGACTTTCGCCTGGATACGCCAGGCTGCCCTTCCGTGCTAGCCACCGTCCAGCAGCGTGGTGAGGTTTTTGAAGTGAACCTGCATCCTGACGCGGCAGCGAGCGCCCTCGTGGATGGGGCACCAGGCACCCAGTGCCTGCTGGCTCTTGGGGAGGAGCACACCATCCTGGCCTGTGGGCAAGCGCTCGCCTTCAAATGCGTGCAGGACAGTGCAGACTGGGCTACGCAAGATCATGCATGGCACTTTTACGATGCTGAGGCCCGCCAATGGTTCGGCCCCTACGCCCATGATGACATGGGAGAGCATGTGCGCCAGCAGTCCCCTGAGCAGGCCCAGGACAATATTGTCATGCCCGTGGGCCTGTGTGACGTGGGCTTTTTTGTCAAAGACGTGCTGCATCTTTTCCCTGAAACCGCAGCCCCCGCACCCGTGGAGGAACCCGTCCAGGCGGTGCATGCAGAGCCGGTCAATACCGAGTATGGCGAGTTCACCTGCCCGGTGTGTTGGTTCAGGTTTGATCGTGGCGATGCCATGAACATCGCCGTCCATGCCAGCCTGCGTGGCGACCCGCTTTTGGGGGAAGACGCCATGCAGCGCTTCCACGCCACGCGCTTCAATGACCGCGGTCAGGCGCTCGATGCCCTGGGGCTGGCGGCACCGGATCTGGCCTGCCCACACTGCCGCCGAAAGCTGCCGCCCGGCTTCATGGATACGCCACACCACATCTTCAGCATCGTGGGCGCGCCCTCCTCAGGAAAGAGTTACTACCTCAGCGTGCTCACCCGCACCTTGCAGACGAGCTTGTATCAAAACTTTGGCGTCACCTTTCGCGATGCAGACCCGTCAGAGAACGTCATCCTCACCCAGATGCGCACCCAGCTTTTCTCTGCCTCCACGCCTGAGGATGCCTTCCTAGCCAAAACAGAGCTCGAAGGGATGCTCTACGAGACCCTGCCGCGCCAGGGACGCAAGGTGCGCCTGCCAAAGCCCTTTGTCTTTAAGCTCACCCGCAGCCGCGCGCACGATACCGACTTTGCGCTCGTTTTTTATGACAACGCCGGGGAGCACTTTGAGCCGACGCGCAACAGCGCTGACTCCCCTGGCGCGCAACACATCGCAGTGGCCTCGGGCATCTTCTTTCTCTTTGATCCGCTGCACAATACCGAGTTTCGCGCCCGCCTGCGCGGCATCCGGGACCCGCAGATTCAGAGCCGACGACTGGATCAGCAAGATGTCATCCTGGCAGAGACGGAAGTGCGCATCAAAAACGTGCTGGGCCTCGATTCCCGCCAGACCATCGATACCCCGTTTGCCGTCATGGTGGGCAAAAGTGACACCTGGGAGCACCTGCTGCCCGGCGAGCCACTGCTGCCTTGTGTGGAAAAAGGCGCGCTCCTGCTAGAAAACATCCGCCAGAACTCCAGCCGCATCCGAGACCTACTGCTCGAGCTGTGCCCCGCCATCGTCGCCAATGCGGAGGCCATTTCCTCCAACGTCGCCTACTTTGCGATCAGCCCACTCGGCTGCTCCCCCGTGCAGTTCACCGATAGCGCAGGGCACGTCCGCATCGGCCCTGACCCCCAGAGCATCCGCCCCCGGCAGGTAGAGGTGCCCACCTTATGGGTGCTGTCTCAACTGGCACCGGAAGTGGTAGCAGGAAGCGGAACAACAAATCTGAAATGCTGAAAACTGAAATACTGAAAACTGAAATGCTGAAACACTGAAACTAGCAACTCAGCCCCAAAACCAAGCCCCACCCCTCCCCCATCCGCCTCCAGCCTTTCAGCCTTTCAGCTTTTCAGTTTTCAGCCTTTCCCCCATGGCCTCTCAGCTCATCTACACCTCAGCTCCCCGGCTTTTGGAGGCGGGACGCACGGGCTTTGGCACGGTGGCTCGGCATCGTGCCGTGAGCGGGCTGCTGGTGGCATCCATTGAGCGCGTTTCTCAATTTGGGCGCGGGCCAGGGCAAAATCCGCGCCGTGTTGTGCTCAGCCATCGCATCCTTCATGCCGGGGCTGGCAGCTACCATGTCTTTAGCTGCATCCGGGACGCCGGATCAGACTACACCGGCCGCACCAACCATCTGGCGCACCACCTCATCGCGGACGCACGCGAGGCGCGTGCGGCTGCGGAGGTGGGCCTGACCCCGGCAAACATCCTCCAGCAAATGCGCTGGCGCAGTACATGGACCGAGCCTCCG
>JAIWOJ010000376.1 GCA_020216965.1 Prosthecobacter sp. | reverse complement strand
CCCCGCCAGGCTCCATCAGCCAGCTCCCATTTTCCCTTGGCCGCCCGCCAGGGCGCAGCGGGTGCGGTATCGAGCTTAGATTCATAGATCACCTTGCCCGGCAAGGCTAACAGGGTGCGTGGTTCACCAGCATGGAGCGCAGTGAGAGATAGTAACAAAAAGGTAACGCAGTATTTCATGGGCTGGCGGAAACGATGCATGATCCTCAAGCTTGCGATCAATTTCCAAGTTTCCTGTGAACAAATCGAGCGTAGTTTCGACTAACCCCTGTCCACCCACCCTACTATGAAACACATCACCCTCTCCCTTCTGGCAATCATCAGCATTTCTTCCTGCGCCACTGGCCCCAACGCACAGACAGGCGCGGTCATGGGTGCCCTCGGCGGTGCCGCTGTCGGCGGCATCATTGGTAACCAAAGCGGCCGTGGCCTGGAAGGCGCGGCAATCGGTGCCGGCATCGGAGCTCTCGGTGGCAATGCCATTGGCAACGCCCAAGATCAGCGCAATGCCGCCTACTACAATCAGCAGGGCTACTACCAGCAGCAGCCACGCTATCGTCAGCCTGCAGGTTATTATCCAAACGGCCAGCCCTACTACCGCTAAACCCAAGCTGCTCTAGGCTGGACCTAGAGCGTCAGCACAGACCCGCTTCTCTGCCTGTGATATTGTATCCAGAGAGAAGCGGGTTTTTTGTGCGGAGGAGCATAGGCTCTTCCAAAACCCAATCCATTTTCTCACAGCAGTTCTATCGCAGCGCTTAGCCTCACGTTCTGCACATCCTCTGTAAAGCTATGCACACTTCAGATTTGCCAATTTCACAGTCTGCTGAACCTGCCCCTAACAAGCCTATCATCGGCCTTGGCAGGCTGTTTCTCATCCTTTTTGGGGCCATGTTTCTGACGGCTGGCCTCACCGTAGGGGGGCTCTATTGGTGGTATCGCCACAACTTTGATGCTAAGCCGATGCAACCCGTGGCGCTCACGGTCCAGGAAAAGGCGGCGCTCGACAGCAAGCTGGCCGTGTTTGGCGATCCGCCGGTGCTGCCAGTGCAGGTCATGATGACGGGCACGCCCACTGCCACGCCGCCAGTGCCAGCACCGGCACCCCAGGCGGCTCCGGGTGAGGAAAACCGCACTCTGGTGCTGACGGAGCGTGAGGTGAATGCCTACCTGGCCGCGCAGAACCTCGGCGAAAATGTGCAGGTGTCTTTTGGGGAAGGAAAGCTGATCGCTGGGCTTTTGGTGGAGATTCCCCCTGACTTTCCCCTCATGGCGGGGCAGAAGGTCCGTGTGCGCCTGACCTTTGGCACCGGACTGAGTCCGCAGCACAAGTTTTCCTTTGTCTTCAATGACCTGAGCTTGGGGGGCATCTCCCTCCCCAATGCGTGGCTCGGAGACCTCAAGGGCGTGGATTTGATCGCGGAAAATCTGGATAAAGACCCCGCGCTTCAGCGCTTCCTGGCCGGGATCAAATCCGTCGAAATCCGCCCTGGCGGTGCCAAGGTGGTACTCAATGAATGAAAAAATGCGCCAGGGCAGATATCAAGCCAGCAGCTCCTGCCCGCGGTAGATCACCCTCTCTACCCTGCCTTGCAGGGTTTGATCCAAAAAGGGAGTATTGATGCTTTTCGACCGGATGAACTGGCGGCTAAAGGTCGTGCTGCCACCGGGATGAAAGACGATGAACTCAGCCACACCCCCTTCGACGATCGGCACAGGGGCTAGTTTCATCAGGCGGCGTGGCTCGGCGGAGTAGCGTTTCACGATCAGACCCCAGTCGAGGATGCCTTTGGAAACAAAGCGGTCATACAGGCTTAACAGTGCGGTCTCTAACCCGGTGATGCCGAAGGGCGCGCTGGCAAAATCCTGGTTTTTTTCAAAAGGGGTATGCGGTGCGTGATCAGTGGCGATGACATCAAAGCAGCCGTCTTTCAGCCCTTGCAGCAGCGCCGCATTGTCCTCCGCCGTTCGCAGAGGTGGGTTCATTTTGAAATGCGTGTCATAATGACCGACATGCGTGTGGTTAAAGATCAGGTGATGCGGTGAGACCTCACAGGTCACATGGATTCCTCGATCCTTTGCCCGCTGGATGGTGCGCATGCCCTCGGCTGTCGTCACATGCTGGATGTGCAGATGCACCCCCGTATATTCAGCCAGGCGGATATCGCGGGAAATGCAGATTTCCTCGCTAATGCTGGGGATGCCCGGTAGGCCCAGCGCATAGCTCACGCGGCCTTCGTGCATGCAGCCCTTGCCACTGAGTTCCTTCACCTCACAGTGGCTTGCGAGGGGGATGTCATGATCGCGCGCATACTCCATGGCCCTGCGCAGCACCTGAGGATTGTCCACGGCAAAGCCATCGTCTGTCAGCAGCACGGCACCCGCTGCCTTCATCCCAGCGATGCCAGCCAACTCCTCACCCTTGCGGCCCTTGGTGATCGCGCCCGCCGTGAAAATGCTTGGGCCGATCCGTGTCCTCTGAGCGCTTTCCAGCACCGTGCGGACGATGCCAGCGCTGTCGATGGCTGGGGATGTGTTTGGCATCATCACAAAACCGGTGACGCCACCTTGGATCGCCGCCTCAGAGCAGGTGGCGATGTTTTCTTTATCCTCCTGTCCGGGTTCCCTGGCATGGACGTGCAGGTCAAACATGGCGGGCAGGAGCACCCGGCCCTGGCAGTCGATGACCTCGCAATCCGTCACCCCTGAGATCTCAGCCGCTACGCCGATGATCCTATCCCCCTCGACCAATACATCGCCCACCACAGTTTTGGGATTGTCTTCAGAGGCGATCTGGGCTTGGCGGTAAAGGCGTTTCATGCGGGCGCGTCAGTGGCTCATCATGCCCCGGTGCGCAGGAGGGTCAAGGAGAGCCCGGCTGACTCACCCCAGCATCGCCCGAAACTCTGCCTCACTCAGCACTTTCACCCCCAACTTGTTGGCTTTGTCGAGCTTGCTGCCCGCATCGGCTCCAGCGAGCAGGTAGTTCGTTTTGCCACTGACGCTGCCGCTGACCTTGCCGCCATGGCTGCGGATAAGGTCGGCGATGGTTTCACGGTCCTGGCTCAGCGTGCCGGTGATGACCCAGGTGGTGCCTGCGAGCTTATCGCTGCTGGCCTCAATCTGTTTCGGGGTGAAATTGAGCCCAGCTAGGCGCAGCCGGTCGAGAAGATGGAGGTTGGCGCTGTCATGAAACCAGGCGTGAATGCTCACGGCGACGACCTCGCCAATGTCAGGGCATTGCATGAGTTCTTCCACGCTAGCTTTGGCGACTGCATCGATGCTGCCAAAGTGTTCCAGCAGTTTGCGGGCACCGCTTGCACCGACGTGTAGGATGCCGAGGCCAAAGACGAGCCGCCAGGGATCCTGCTGCTTGCTGGCCTGAATGGCTTTGAGATAGTTGCCGATGCTCTTGGTGCCCACGCGCTCTAGGCGGGCAAGCTGCAGCTCATCAAGTGTGTAGAGGTCCGCCACGTCACCCACTAGTTTCAGGTCCACGAGCTGGGCGACCACGCTTTCACCGAGACCGCTGATGTCCATGGCTGCGCGGCTCACGAAGTGTTCGATGCGGCGTTTCACCACCTCGGGGCATTGCGGGTTTGGGCAGCGAATGACGACTTGCTCCT
>JAIWOJ010000375.1 GCA_020216965.1 Prosthecobacter sp. | reverse complement strand
CTGCATCTTCATAGAGAGCGCACAGCAGCGCCACGAGGCCAGCCACCATGGGGCTATCTGCCGCACAGCGGAAGCGCGTGCGGCCCTGCACCAAGGCACCGTGGACCCACACCCGCGAAACGCAGCCTGGCACCAGCAGGGCATCCGCGCGCTCAGCCTCCGGCAGCAGCACACGCGGGATGTAGCTGCTGAGTGCAGAAAGGCGCTCATGGGCGCTGGGGATGAGGTTCAAATCCGCGATCCATTCGGCTTGTCTGGCGCTCAGAGACATAAGGCATGTGGCTCTCCAAATCTCACCGGCCAAGCAATCCCCCACCGATGCCCTTGAGCAGGTCGATGCCCTTTTCGGCAGCTTCACCGGCCTTTTTCAGGGCTTCCCCAGGCTGACTCACGGCATCCGTGGCGCTTTTCAGCACTTCACCCGGTTTTTTGGCCAGATCGCCCCCCAGCACCGGGGTCAGCAGGGTCTCTCCCGCCTTGCCGAGCACCTGCGCTGGCGCATCGACCAAGGCTTTGCCAGCGCCACTGAGGATGCGGGCGGTCAAATCCTCCTGCGGGGCATCCACCGTGCCGGTGATGCGCAGCGGTGTCCAGACCATGCCTGCCGCCGCGCCAGGATAGCTTGAGGTAAAAACATGCTGCCCAGCGCCTGGAATCCACCGCAGAGCATCCGGCGTGACGCCAAGCATGAACCTGCCATCCATCTGCCCAGCCTGGAGCGTCAGATCCCCCTCGAGCCGCAGGAGACCAGCAGACTCGACCACCACTTTTTCAAATCGGCGCGTCTGGCCCGCAGCGCGCACATCGGCTTCAGCCACATCGAGCACCAAGCGCTTGAAGCGCTCAACTCGGGTGAAATTTGCCAATTGATTCAGCAGCGGAAGAGCCGTCAGGGCCGCGTTTTTCAGCCGCACCTGGCCCTCCACGGTGGGCTCGGCAGCAGCGCTGCCCAAGACGCGCAGGTCCCCCTCGATCAAGCCCGTGAGGCGCAGCTTCCAGTCAGGGCTCAGCAGCTCCGCCAGCGGGATGCCAGCCAGGGTAGCCTCCACCTGCCAATCCCGCGAAGAGGGGCGCAGATGCCCACGCGCCGTGACCTCACCGCCCTGGGCCCAGGTGAGGCTGGCCGTGCTAAGGCGCATCTCATCCGCCGCCAGGCGCAGGGTGGCGCTGCTGAGATTCAGCCGGATGGGATGCAGGAGCGTGGGCAACTGCACCGGCGTCTCCAGCACGCCATTTTCTAGCGTGACCAGCACACTGGCATCCCCCTGCTGCCAGGGGGCCACGCGCAGGGCAGAGCCCGCCAACCGCCACGGGCCAGGATGGCTAAAAGTAAAGGCATCAATCCGCACACCATCCACCCCAAAACGGTCAGGCAACCAAGCTCGGAGCCACCCAGGCACCGCCCGGCCCGGCCCGGCCTGTGCCGTTGCAGGTGCTGTGAGGGGCAAACCCTGGCCCACCTCCCCAGACGTCGCATTGCGGGTCAAGTCGAGCGAGTCCGCACCTGCCTGGAGCAAACGCCACTGCCGATCCCGAAAGGCAGCCCAATCCACCGCCAGATGCAGGCCCGTCAGCTCTGCCTTCCAGCCCTCCGCCGTCTCCACCGAGGCCCTGCGGGACAGCACCTCATCCCCCGTCCAGCGCAGCGGTGCCAGACTCACACTGCCTGCCAGCCGGGTGCCGATCATCGCCTCCAGCTTCGCGCGAAATGCATCATCGCGCAGATAGCCACGCACCCAACCCATCACCAGCGCAGGGGTGAGCAGGGCGAGAAGGACCGCCAACCCCGCCAAGGCGGCAAGGAGGATCCCCCAGCGCTGGGCTGGGCGCTTGCGGCGGGAGTTGCGGGCTGCCATGACCGTGCAACCTGAGGGGAACCTCGTCCGCAAGCAAGCTCAACCTAAAGCAGCCTGCGCCACCCAGCCTAGCATCCCCTCACCTGCCAGATGCCCACGTTCCGCCAGACAAAAGTGCCCGCATCAGCGCTGCGGGCGCAACGGCCCACCTGGGCGCGCGGCGGTGAGCTTGCCAGCCTCAATCACAGGCACACCCTTCACCAGCACATGGGCAAAACCCTCCGCATAGTGGTGCGGATCCTTGAAGGTGCTGGGATCAGCCACCTTGGCGAGGTCAAACACCACCAGGTCGGCATGGGCCCCCGGCCTGATGACTCCCCGATCTTTCAGGTGAAAGGTCTGCGCAGGCAGTTGGGTCATGCGCCGCACCGCTTCCTCCACCGGTAGCACGTTGAGGTCGCGCACATAGCGCGCGAGGATGCGCGCATTGTTCCCATAGCTACGCGGGTGCGGCACGTCCTCCCCCATGCGGCGCGGGCCACCATCGCTGGCCACCATGGTCATGGGGTGGCGCAGGAAGACGGTGAGATCCTCCTCGTTCATCCCGTGGAAGACCGCCGTGCCGCCGCCGCGCTTTTCGATGTCCAGCAGCAGCTCGATCTGTTCCTCGAGGCGGTCGCTGCCGCGCGCCTTTTTCGCAGCCTCCGGGATGGTCAGGCCATTCAAGGATGGATCTGCCGAAAACCGAGCGATGACGGCATAGCTATAGTCTGCACGCCCAGCGCGCTCCAAAATGGCCTTCATGCCCTGGATGATCTTAGCCTTCTGCTCTGGGTCTGCCAGCCGTGCCGCGAAGTCCTGGCGCGTGCCCTCCAGGGCGCTATCAGGGATCGTCTGCCGCAGGCCCGTGCTGCTGGCCGTGTAGGCATAGAGATCATGCGTGACCTCCAGCCCCTCAGCCCGCGCTTTGTCTAGCCGTGCCAACACCTCAGCCGCCCTGCCCCAGGCCGTGGGGCCAGAGAGCTTAATGTGGCTCAGCTCCGCACGCACCCCGGCCTCACGCGCGATGCTCAGAAACTCATCCAGCGCCTCAAAAATACGCACCGTCTCATGCCGGATGTGGCTGGCATACACGCCCCCGTGCGCAGCCACCACGCGCGCCAGTGCCGTGATCTCCTCCGTCTTCGCAAAGGAGCCCGGCACATAGATCAGCCCCGTGCTCATGCCCACAGCACCGTCCTTCATGGCCTGATCCACCAGGGATTTCATCACCTCCAACTGGGCTGGGCTAGGAGCCCGCATAAACTTCCCCCCCATCCCCTCTTCCCGCACCGCCCCGTGGCCCACGAGGGTAGCCACATTCAGGGCCATGCCCGCCTGGGTGATCTCCTGAAAAAACGCCGCCACATCGGTGCGGGAGTTCCCGCAATTCCCCGTGATGATGCTGGTCACGCCCATGCGCAGAAAGTTTTCCGCGGCTGGATTCTCCGCGATCTTCTCAGAGTGGGTATGCACATCGATGAACCCCGGCGCGATGAATGCACCCCCCACGTCCATAACACGCGCCGCCTGCCCCCTCACCTCCCCCACAGCGGCGATACGGCCTTCTTTCACAGCCACGGCACCGGCCTGCGCAGGCGCACCCGTGCCGTCCAAAATGAGACCATTTTTGAGAATCAGGTCATAAGCCACCGGCTCATCAGAGGGCAGGCATGAAGACAAACTGGCAGCTAGGAGTAGGCAAAAGCAACGCATCGCCCAGCATAACGCCAAGCCACACCCCTTTTCCCCTCCCAAATTCAGGTGAACCCGGATTCCGCAGGTTTTTGCATTC
>JAIWOJ010000374.1 GCA_020216965.1 Prosthecobacter sp. | reverse complement strand
CAGGGCTTTGCCGCCGCGAGCCCAAAGAACATCATGTGCTGCCAGGGCAGGCCATCGTATTCCCGCACGAGCTTGAGGCCATTGGCCTCCATCTCCTTGTGGATCTGGGCCTTGCTCATTTTGTGCTCAGGTTTGATCGGCACGCTGTCATCCTCCGCGCGGAATTCCACCAGCACGATGACCCCATCTGGCTTCAGCGCCTTTTTCATGCCTGTGAGCATCGCTTCGGGGTGGGAAAACTCGTGATACACGTCCACGAGCAAAATCATGTCGCACGAGGCAGGTGGCAGTTTGGGGTCATCCACCTCACCGACGATGGGGATGATGTTTTTCACGGCCTTTTCCTCAATGCGCTCCTTGAGCATCTGGATCATCTCCGGCTGTACATCCACGGCATACACCTTTCCTGCCTCTGTCACAGCCTCTGCCATGGGCAGGGTATGATAGCCGTTGCCGCTGCCCAGGTCACACACCGTCATGCCAGGCTTGAGGCCCAGATTGGCACGCATGGTCGTCGCGGCCTCCTCGCGCTCCCGCTTGTGGCGCACGAGCCAGGCCGCCCCCTGCCAGTGCATGGTCTGGGCGATGACCCGCCCCTGGTATTCCGCAGGTGCGGCTGGCTCTTGGGCAGGGGCCAGGGTGGCAAGGAGTAGGCATGGGAAAAGGCAGCGTGTGAGCATCACAAGCACAAACGCGATGCGCTAGGCGGAACCATCAGGCGATCTGCGTGCCCACCCTCAGGGGCTGCCACTGCGCCGCTGGAGCTGCTGCCAGGCTTCTGCGTAGCGACGGCCCAGCTCCCGGTAGGAGGCGGCGTCAAAGTGGATACCATCGCCTTTATCCGTCAGCCCCTCTGAGCCGACATAAGCTGTGCCGGCAACTTTTTTGGGCAGACTGCGGTGGGCCTGGTCCACCAGCTCAGCACCGGGGCTCCAGGGTTTGCTGGGGAATTTCCCCATCTGGCCCACGATGAAGGGCACATCCGGTGCCTGAAGAGCCGTGCGCAGGCGTTTGATGAGGTCGTGCAGCTTTGGCTCATAGGCGGATGCCAGCTCCGTTTTGCAATCGGACTCCCCCTGATGCCAGAGGATGCCTTTGAGGGTGCCGTCTTTGAGAGCCAGCTTGGCACGGCGGATGGCATCATCCCAGGGATGGGACTTGGTCGGCGTGTAATACACGCCAGGCTGCCAAGCATCGATCGGGGAGCCGCCGACGGCGCAGGGAATGAGCCCGACGGCGATCTTGGGATTGGCACGCATGATTTCGCGGCCAAAGGCAAGGCCGGGACCGACCCCTGCGGCAGGTTTATCCCAGTGCAGAGGCTCCGTGGCAGGGGCCCAAGTATCGCTTTTGCCAAAGCTGAGCACGCGCGCATGAGGCTTTTGGTCCTCGGGCGTGACCTCACCGCGGCCTGCCATGTTGGACTGGCCAACGAGGAGGTAGAGATGAAAACGATCCTTGGGCGGCAATGTCACCTCCTGCGCGAGGCCTGGGAAAAAGGGCAGGATCTGGAGGCAGACGAGGAGGCTTAGGGGGCGGATCATGGGGAAGGCTAGGCCATCAACGTCAGCGGCATGGCCTCGTTTCATCCCAAACTTGCGATGTGGCCGTTGGATAAAAAAATTGCGCCGACCTGCGGTGAAGCAAGTCGGCGCATCGGGAGCGGAAGTCTCAGTTGTAGAACTTGGCTGGGCTTCCGGAGTTTTTGGGCTGCGTGGAGGTGCGGGGTTTGCTGGTCGTCTCCTTGCGGGCGACGACGAGCCCGTAGAAGGCGTCGTTGTAGCCAGAGTTCATTTTGTATGCATCGACGACAAATTTGAATTTGCCGGTCCATTTGGGGCTGACATTGACTTCGGCGACGTTGGTGTCGTCATCGTCAGAGCCAACCAAGTTGTCGTTTTCATCATAGACCTTGAGGTCAATGTCTGCCACGCGGTCGTTGTCACCGAGGGCGATGACTTTGTAAAAGCTACCAGCGGTGAGGGTGTAGGTCATGGTGGAGGGCGTGTCATGGCGCACGCTGTCTGTCTGGGTGAGCAGCACTTGGTAATTGAGCTTCTCCACCGTCATGATGGCGGCGAGGAGGCGTTTGAGGATTTCCTGGGTGCCGACGATGGCAGAGGCTGGGAAAGCCAAGCTGAAGACGGTGAGCAGGACCAGGGAGGCGCTGAGGATGGGGCGGCGGAGTTTCATGGCGATGTGGAGGTGTGTGTGTGTTTGGGATGAGTCTTTCGCCATTCGGGGGGCTGCCCGTCCGGCTACACACACCTGCAAGTGTGACCAGTGCGCGTTTTCCGAAAAAAAGATTCGGCTCGCAATTATCGCCGCGCCTAGCCGACTTATTCCGCCTGGGCAGCGAGGGCAGCAGCGGCTTTGGCTTTGGCCTGCTCCGCCTTGCGCAGGATCTCATCCGGTGTTGGCAGGCTCGCCAACACGTCGGCAGGAATGAAGCCATCGCCAACGAGCTTGGTGAGGCATTTTTTCCGTTCGTCGAGAGCTTTGTCCGGGCTGCGCTCTTTGCTGAAGCGTGATTTGGCAGCAGCGCTGCGATCCTTCAGCGCGGCGTAGATGTCGCCGCCCAGCAGGGAAGAGATGTCCACTTTGATCTTTTCCCGGTTTGCCTCAGCCTGATTGACCTCGTCACCATTGATGGGACCGCCCTGGTATTTGGGGAACATGATGGCTACCTCCGGGCAGACGCGGGAGCAGGCGGGGCAGTTGGTCTTGCAGTTGTC
Organism: Prosthecobacter sp.; assembly: GCA_020216965.1. Classification (GTDB taxonomy): domain Bacteria; phylum Verrucomicrobiota; class Verrucomicrobiia; order Verrucomicrobiales; family Verrucomicrobiaceae; genus Prosthecobacter. The sequence goes on along the minus strand of JAIWOJ010000374.1, from coordinate 900 downwards.
GTTGTTTTGGACCTGGATTTTGTGGTTTTCATCCACGCCATAGACGTCAAAGAGGCAGAAGCTCAGGCACTGCATGCAGTTCGTGCAGCGGGTGTAGTCGATGACGGGAAACCATGGCTTCCAGCGCCCCGGCTCATTCATGGGGGTGCCATTGCGGCTTTTCTCCACCAGGCCGAGGATAGCCTGCACATAGAGGCCGCTGATGTCGCGGGTCTCGATGCGCACTTGGCCGGTGGCATCTTCGATGATCGGGGCTTTTTGATCTGGGAACTGCCCTAGCACCAGCAGGCTGCGTTCGTCATGCGGCATGGCGCTGCTGCCAGCGGCGGCGCGGGTGACGGCGTAGCCTTTATCCAAAAGAGCAGAGATGACCTGGAGGCGTGCCTCAGGGGTGAGGGGGATGCTGCCCTGGCCCTCATAGAGCACAACACGAAGGGGGCGATGGGTGTGGATGATCATGGCTGGAGTACGGGATGAAATTAAGATTTGAGCATCGCATCGGTGATCTCAGCCGCAGTCTGGGTGCGCATGTTGAGAATCTCCGCATTTTCCGCCAGCGGGGCACCTGCCTGCTGGAAGAGACCGCGCACTGCACGGGGATAGCAGGCGGCGATGCGTAGCCTGCCGCAGGCCGCCAGGGCTTTGAGGCGCGGATCACGATGCGCCGCCATCTCACAGAGGTCTGAGACGGTCTCAAAGCTCGTGCCGGAGGCACAAAGCTGGGAGAGCACCTCATTTTTAACCCCACTGGGGACGACCTGGGCGTAGGCGCAGCGGCAGTAGAGCAGGGTGGGTGCAGGAGTGTCTGACATGGGCGGCGGATGATGGCGGGTATGGCGCGGCTGGCAAGGGGCAGCCCCAGCTCACAAGTCATCATCGCTGACGAGATCAAAGGGGTCT
>JAIWOJ010000373.1 GCA_020216965.1 Prosthecobacter sp. | reverse complement strand
TCGGTTTGCGTCTTGAGGGCATCCATCCGCTGCCGGATGCCTAGGGCAAGGTCTTCAGGCAGTTGGGAAAGCTGATGGCGCAGGTCATCCAGGCGCTTGAGTGTCTCTGTGGGTTTGAGGCTCGCCGAGTCCTTCTCAAGGGAGCGCAGTGCGGATTCTGTCTGAGCCAGCAGTCCACGTCCTTGGCCGGTCCATGCCTCGGTTTCTTCGACTTTCGTGCGCAGGTAGGGCCAGCGCAGAAGCAGTGGCTGTTGCTGCTTGAGCAGCGCGGCTAACCTGGCTGCTGGCTCAGCCATTTGGCGCGCTTTGTAGCTGGAGAGGTCTAGGGCATAAGCGCGTGCCTGCCAGCCGTGCCAGGCCACGGCTGCTATGGTGCCGAGAAAGGCCAGCAGGGCAGCGGCAGATAGCAGTGAGCGGGTGCGCCGTGCGCGCTGAGCATGCTCTAGGGCAGTGCGGATTTTTTGCCCCGTTTGGCGCAGACTGGCGAGAACGTCATCCGGCACAGGCAGGGTAAAACTTTCCAGCTCACGCCAGCGGCGGATGAATTCGGCATCCAGGGTGGCAGCTTCGGAAAGGCGTGGTGCTAGGCCCGTCATCAGCCGTGTGCCTGCCTCGTGGGCAAAGCTCTGAAAGCTCAAGAGAGCGCGGTCAAAAGCGCGCTGGCGTTCCGCTGCGGCGCGCTTTTGGCGGCTGCTGGTGCCTAGGCTTTCATAGCTAGCTTTGAGACTACCTGTCAGTGTGATGTCATGCTTTTGTAGCAGGTCGGCCACGAGGTCACAGGCCAGGGCCACGGCATCCCAGTCTTCGGCTTGGCGATGTTTTTCTGCATCACTGAGCACTTCGGGGATCTTTTCCTCAGCCTGGCGGCGTCTGAAGGCGATGCGGATGCTTTCTGCTTGGGTGAGTTCTGGCGTGGCGGTGCGTTTGTCTGCCGACACGATGTGGGTGATCTTTTCTGCCAGGGAGGCGATGCGCTCTTCATCATCGGTCTTGAGGGCGGCGCGTAGCTCTTCGAGCAGTTCCTGCCACTGTCTGTTTTCTAGGCGTTGGAGCTCGGAGCGCGCATTTTCATCCTTGGGATTCAGCTTCAAAATCGTGCGCACGATGCGCAGGGCCTTGTCATTATCTCGGGACAGGATGGCGGCGCGGAAGTCTTTGTAGAGCGGGTGGTTCGCCGTGATGCCCTGGGCGTAAAGGGCATCCAGGGCCATGACGGTCTTTGCGTCCAGGCGGGGGGCGGTAGGGAGCTGGTGCGCCTGGCAAAAGTCTAGCCAAGCCTTCTCGCTGCCAAAGCTGAGTGCGGCGATGAGATCAAGCAGCGGGGGTTCCTCTTCAGCCGCTTGGAGTGCCTGGTAATCGCTGCCCTTTGCCAGCATGGCAGAGATGCGCTCTAGGCGTGCAGCGCAGTCAGTGCTGAGCCGTGCGTAATCTGCGGCAGCCTGCTCCACCTTGGCGGATACGATGCCCGTCTGAAGGGTGGAGCGGATGAGATCAATGGTATCAGTGGGCGGTTTCACAGAGGGCAGGGGATAGCAAAAAAATCATGAACAGCGCATGGCCTCATTTCGGGGCTTCAAAACGAACCTCTCCCAGCCTGCGTGTGCCTGCAAAGAGGGAGTAGATCCCTGCGGCGAGGCCGTGAGATTGGGGAGAGCCTGAAACGATGCCTTTGCGATCTTCTTCTAGCTGCAGCAGGCGCTGCTGGCGGGTGGCCAGGGAATCATCGAGGCGGCGGCTTTGTTCCTCCTTTTGCACACGCGCCAGGCGGCTGGTGTCAAGACTGCTGCGGCGCTCTTCATCGATGCGGATGCTTTGGCGCAGGGCTTCTAGCTCTTGATCGATGGCACTGAGGTTGGCTTTGGCACCTGCTTCAGAGGCAGTCGAAAGATCGGCCTCTGCGAGGAAACGTCGGCCTTCCCGGCGTAGGCGATAGCGGCGGGAGGGCTCTTCGACGTGCTGAAGGCTCAGGGGCAGGTTGCCTGAGACGACCAGGGTGCTCAGCCAGTCAGAGGCGGCTTGATCGAGAAAAGACCGTGTTCCTTGGGGCTCAAAACGGAAGATGTAACCGGCAGAGGAAGGCCAAACATCGGTGGGAGGATGGCTTTTCGGGATGAAGATGATCTCAAACAGAGCTTGGCTGCCTTGGGCAGGGCGCGCCAGGATGCGTGTGGCGGCGGAAAGATCGGGAAGTTTGGCGAGACGATGTTGGTGAAACTCTAAAGTCAGCGGGTCAGCGTAATGACGCCGATAAACCCCCGCAGCGCCCAGTTGGCTGAGGCGCGTCAGGGCGGCTTCTGCTTCAGCAGGGCTGCCGAGGAAAAGTTTCATCTCTGGCTGGAAGGGAAGTGGCGGCAGTTGGCTGATGGCCTGGGCAGCACTGAGCAGAGGAGTCTCTAGAATGATAAAGCGTGGGTGGAGGGACTGGGGACCATCCGCTGGCAGCGTGGGAGTCTCCGCCCTGGCTGGCGCGGCTTCATCCATCTTGGCCGCAGGTGGCAGGGCGGGCTGCTCCACCATCGTGGCTCGTTGTTGGGTAAAAATGATCTCTCTGAGCCAGACGGGGGTCTCTGGTGCATCGGCAGCCGCGCTGAGCATTTCACGTTCCTCTGGCAGGAGCTGCATGGCGGGTTTGAAGGCGGTTTCCCATGCCTGGGGCCAAGTGGGCTTTGGCCTGCCAGCAGGCCATGTCTGGTCCAAAAGCTCACGCCATTGGCGGGGGGTGCCATGCTTCGGAGGGCTGGGGCCAGAGAGCTTCTTGAGCAATTGTTTGTGGATTTCAGCAGCCAGTAGGTCTGGCATCTCCGGCTCAGGCCCGAAAGCAGAAGCGACCTTTTTCCAGGCATCCTCCAGACGATTCAGGGCGACTTGGGCTGCTGCCTGGATCTCAATGGGATCCTCCCCTGACCAGGATGGCGCAGCCATGCCTAGCTGCAGAGCTTGCTGCCAAGCGCGCACATCGCTGACGAGGTCAATCAAGTCTGCCTGCGTTTTCGGCGGCAGCGTGATCTCTGCCGGGCGTAGGGGTTGGCGGATGACAGCCAGGATCTGCCCCAGCGTTTCTTCATGGGCTGCGACCAGGGCTTCATCCGCCTGAGCCTTTAGCCAGTTTTTTGTGACGGGAAGTTTCAGCCTAGATTTGTGCCACCATTGTTCGATGTTTTGGGCGAGCTCGATGGAGCTTCTCGCCTGGCTGGGAGCCCCCGAAAATTCGCCCTTTCCCTCCAGCATGTGTGGCAAACGTGGCAAAAGAAAAAAGGACGCAATGCCTAGCAGCAGGATGAGGACGGCAGCGATGACATAAGGCCAGACGGGTGCCTTTTGCCGTGCCGTTGCCTCTGGGAAAAGGGGGGGCAGCGGAGCGGTGGCGCGCTTTTCCTCCAGTCGCGATGTGGGGATGGCCCATGAGGGAATGGAGGCATCGTGACGGGTCGTCTCCGTTTTGACCTGGGCGGTGCGGGGTGCGGGAAGGTGATCTGGCTGGGTGAGATCATAAACCGTGCGCGAGGCGGAGCTTACCTGCGTGCGCAGGGGGGAATCTGCCGCGATGGCCAGCCAACGCAGATCCGCCAAGTCTTCCCCAGGCTCTGCATGGGTGGAAAAGGTGACTAGCCAGGCAGGCAATCCCGAAAGCAGAGTGAGAG
>JAIWOJ010000372.1 GCA_020216965.1 Prosthecobacter sp. | reverse complement strand
GTAGGCCGTGCCCGCGCTGCATGGGAAGGCCACCCGGCTTTCTGGCCCGCCGGCATCGTCATTCATAGCCACAGGCGTGAGCCCTGCCAGGCTGCCGCCTGTGTAAACGGCCAAGACGGTGTCAAAGCCGCTGCCTAGCGTGTCGATCACTGCCACCCCTGTCGCCGGGGCTGTCCAGGACCACCAGACAGAGTGGGTGGGGGGCGCGGCGACATCATGCACCGGCTCCTCAGCCTCCCCCGTCGCGGCGATGTTGCTGCCGGTAAAGGTTCCACCTGCCCCAGAGACCACCGTGCGGCTAGCAAAGGCATCATTGGCTAGACCAGGCACTGTAGGCTGGAAGAAGTAATTGAGGGAAAAAAGCCCCTCGAACGTGCCCACCCCATCCACGGCGATGCTCAGCTCCTGGCCCGCTGTCACCGGCAGGCTGATAAAGCTCTGGAGGCCGCCGCTGTCATTGTTGGCCGCCCGCTGCGTCAGCGCGTTCACTTCTGTGCCAGTATAGACCGCCAGGGTTGTGTCCAGTGAGCTTCCATAGGTGTCTAGAGACAGCGTGCCTGCTGCCGGTGCTGTCCACCGATACCACACGGACTCCAGCGGTGCGGAGGCACCGGCGTGGTTTGGCTCCCCAGTCTCCGCAGAGGCACGCAGATTGGTTCCGGCCACACGGCCAGCCGTCCCAGGCAGCACTTCCGCATTCACAAAGAGGTCGTTGGGCGGCCTCACGCTGATCGGGTCCACCCCCACAAAGACAGTCGCGCTGACTTGGCTGCCAAAGGGGTTGGTGATGCTGACCTTATAATTGCCCGCATGGGCTTCTGTCACACTCGCGACCGTGTAGCTACTGGCCGTTGCGCCAGGGATGTTTTGATCATTCCTCTGCCACTGGTAGGAAAGCGGCGTGGAGCCAGAGGCCGTCACGGACAGGGTCAGAGGATCCCCTGCCACCAGGATCACCCCGACAGGTTGGGTGACGATCACAGGGGGGCTATTCACTGCCGCCGGGGCGGGATAGTTCAGGGTGATGTTGCCCTCGCTGCTGCTGTAGCCATTGACTTGGAAATAATAGCGCTGGCCGCTCACGGCGGTGAAGGTCACGCTGCTAGCTAGGCCGATGGCATCGTCATTCGATCCTAGGTGCACCAGGGAGCCAAGGGTGCCGTTGCCTGAGTACACAGCAAGGGTTGTGTCATAATTGCTGCCGGAAGTCGTCACCGTGATGCTGCCGCTCGTGCCCGCTGCCCATTCCCACCAAACGGATTTGGAGCCTGCCACGGAGGGATAGCGCGGCTCACCCGTTTCCATGGTGGCCAGCCGGTTTGTCCCGGTGGCCTGCGTGGTGCCAGCCGCTAGCAGCGCTCTTGCCGCAAAGTCATCATTGCCCGGCGGAGTGATGATGGTGAAGGGGAAAGCTCCTACAGCGGGCGCACCGCCCCGGCTGGCCGTCACGTTCAGCGTGGTGCTGCTGCCATTGACTGGCACGGTAAGCGTCGCGCTGTAAATGCCATCATTTGCCGTCACATCTGGGGCCACGCCATCGTCCTGAAAATACACAGGGACTCCGGAGTCCAGCGCTCCTGTCACCGTGGCATCCAGGATGGGCGTAAGGTCCGTCACGGCGACGTAGAACGCGGTGTTTGCGCCACTGCGCAGTGGGGAGGCAGAGGCGCTGGCACGCAGCTCCAGCACGCCGTCTGAAGCCACGGTTAGGGCCGCGTGGGCATCCACGATGCCCCCCGTGACGGTCCTGCCCGCCAGTGATGCCAGTGGGCGCGTCGTGGCCATCAGGCGGTTTTTGATCTCCATCATCGTGGCCGCAGGGAAGTGGCTTTTGATCAGCGCTGCCACGCCTGCCACATGGGGCGTCGCCATGCTGGTGCCGCTGTAACTGGCGTAGCTGGCATCCGAGGTGGCGACGCTGGAAAGCACGTCCACCCCTGGTGCGCCCAGATCCACGGTAGAGGCCCCATAGCTGGAAAAATAGGCCAGCGCGCCTGTGCGGTCCACGGCGGCCACGGCGACCACGTTCGCGGGGTCATAGTTGGACGGGTAATTGGGGGTCACGTCGTTGTTTGACGATGAGTTCCCTGCGGCTGCCACAAAGAGCACGCCTGCGGCATTAGCGGCAGCGATGCTATCCCGCAGAGCCTGGCTGTAGCCGCCGCCTCCCCAACTGTTGCTCAGAATGTGCGCGCCCTTCGCCACGCCGTAGTCGATGCACTTGATGGCGTCTGAGGTGCTGCCTGATCCGCTGGCGCTGAGAAACTTCAGCCCCATCAGTTTCACATTCCAGGCCACACCGACGATCTGCCCGGCGTCATTCGCGGTGGCACCGATGGTGCCCGCGCAGTGGGTGCCATGGTTGTTATCATCCATCGGGTTGCCACTATTGGTGATGGCATTGATGCCATACACATCGTCCACATAGCCATTGGCATCATCGTCGATGCCATTGTTTGGGATTTCACCGGGGTTCACCCACATGTTCCCCGCCAGATCCTGGTGCGTGTAGCGGATGCCCGTGTCCACCACGCCCACGACCACGTTGGGTGAGCCCGTGGTGAGCGTCCAGGCGGCTTGCGCATCCACATCCACTCCGGGCGTGCCCCCGTTCTGCCCAGTATTGCGCAGCCCCCACAGGCTGCCGTTCGTGTAGGCGCTGTCTGTGGGCACTTGGTTCACGGTGACGATCCAGTCTGGCTCCACATAGTCATAGAGGCCGGTGGCCATGAGTTCCTTGGCCTTGAGTAGGAGTTCTTCCTGCGTCATCGCAGCACTTGCCCCTGGCTTGACGGCTTTTCCGACAAGCATGAGCCCCTTGGCACGAAATTCAGCTTTGCTCTGCATCGCCGCCTGGCCCAGTTGGCTCTTCGCTGCCGTGATGCGTTGTGGATCAGCGCCTTGTTTGACCTTCACCAGCAGTCCTGTGGAGGATGCTTTGTGCCCCCCCAGAGTCACGGTGGTCTCCTGCGCGCTAGTGCTCCAGGAGGCACATAAGCATAGGAGGAAGACGCTAAGTTTGGGTGGTCTTAGGTCATTTATAATAGAATGCCGAGGTCGCTTGGTGTGTTTCATCTAATATCACCCATTCCACCCTAAAGCCCTTCTTTTGACAATCCCGTTTTGCCGAGAAAAACACCTTGCACACCAAAGCGGTCTTGTTTGCACGATGGATGCTTCGTTTTGCCCAATGGATGGGTGGAATCGCACATCGCCCGCCTTGATTGCTGTGCGCGGGCTTAGCTCGACTGCGCCCTTCAGGGCTGCTCTAACCATTCGAGGTTAAAGCGTGCCAAGGTCAGGCTAGAGCCTGCAAAGTCGGGCTTAGCACCACGCCCATAAAAACAGAGGATGGTGCCGCTGGGCGTCACGATGATGTCCGAATACATGCTGGGGCCGTCTTCCAGCAACTTGTTCACTGGCCAAGTTTGGCCTTCGTCGCGGCTGATCTTCACACTGACGTTTTTGCGCGCGCGGCTTTTGCCAGGCTCAGAGCTGCCTTCCAGATTGTGCGGGTTGGAGAAGAGGATGAGGCTTTTGCCAGCGTGCTCATAGCGCGTGATGCCGGCCATGCAGATCGGCTCTAGCAGAGCCTGATCAAAACGTGGCGTGCTCCAGCGCGTCGCACCATCAGGGCTGGTGGTGACC
>JAIWOJ010000371.1 GCA_020216965.1 Prosthecobacter sp. | reverse complement strand
ATCGCCTGCCTCAATGCCTGCCATGAGGTGCTCCACGCGGTCAAATTCACGCCCAATCATTCTCTTGAGGTCTGTGGCGCTGTCCTTGCTCATCAAAAGTGTGAGGATCAGCGTCATGTCAGACGATGAGTTTTTCGCCTCTGCACTAGCCGCCTGAGCCAGGGCTGCCTTCATCCAGAGGGTCAGAAAATTCTCCTTTTTCTCCTCCTGGCTGGCAAAGAAGCCCTCCAGGCTCAGGTCTGCGTGGACGAAGTTCTTGGCCTTGTAGTCGATGGCTTTGAGTTGGCTCTCCAGCTTCAGAGTGGCGCGCAGCTTTTCCTGCATAGCCCCCAGCCATTGCAGCTTTTCTGCACCATCCCCAGGCTTCAGCGTCTCTCGTTGGTCCACCGGTCTGCCGACCAGTTCGTAGAGCACGGCTTGGTAAGTTTTGAAGCGGGCGTTGAGCGCGTCGTAGTATTTTTTATCGGCGATGTGCACTGCGCCAATGAGGTCCACGATGACACCCTGGGCATTGCGGTAGCTGGCGATGGCGGTCTGGAGGGAATCTCCCTCATCAGTCTCGACAAAGCGGATGAAGTCGGTGGGCTTGGCCTGTGGCGGCTGCTTTTCCACGGCCAGCAGCAGCGGCGCGGGCAGCAGCAGGGCCAGGAGGAGCAGGAGTTTCATGGCGGTTATTGGGCGAAGATTTTGGTGAAAAACCTCCGCATTTCCTCCCAGGAGGCCTTGTCCGCTGCCTCGTTGTAGGCAGCGCCCTTGCTGTTGTCATCGCCCGCCGCTTTTTGGGTAAAGGCATGAACCGCACCGGGGTAGGAGACGAGCTGGTAGTCCACCCCTGCCTCCTTCATCTCTTTTTCAAAGGCAGCGATGTCCGCAGCGGGCACAAAGGGGTCATCCGCGCCATGCAGGGCCAGGAGCTTGCCCTTGATATGGCGGCCATCCTCTGGCGTGGGGCTATCCAGCCCGCCGTGAAAGCTGACCACCCCCTTGACGGGCGCACCGTGGCGGGCCAGCTCGATCGCGGCGGTGCCGCCAAAGCAGTAGCCGATGCAGGCCACCCGTGTGATGTCCGTGCGCGGGTCCTTGAGCAGTACCTGGAGGGCGGTATTCACCCGCTGGCGCAGCAAGGCGCGGTCTTTTTTGTACTTGCCAGCCTCCGCCCCAGCAGCGGGAGGCTGGGGCCGGATGCCTTTGCCATACACATCGGCACAGAAGACGTTGTAGCCCAGCTCCGCCAACATGCGGGCGCGCATTTTTTCATTGTCGCTGACACCGGTCCACTGGTGGATGACGAGCACGGCAGGGCGCTTGGCAGCATCCTTGTCATCATAGGCAGCCCAGCCCTCAAAGACGATGCCGTCAGCGCTGTATTCCACAGGCTTCTCGACGATGCCAGCCAGGGCAGAGAGGGTGAAGAGGCACAAAGCGGCGATGGGGAAAGTTTTCATGGTCTGAGTGGGGGAGAGTGAGGCTAGGCCATGTTGGCAGAGCCGCAAGCAGCAGGCTCGTCAATGAGGAACCGTGCCACAGACAGCGCAGTCGGGCCGCTTGGGCAGCCTGATGCGGCGGAAGCGCATGTCTGCCATGTCCATGCAGAGCATTTCACCGGCTAGAGGAGTGCCGATGCCGGTGAGCAGCTTGATGACCTCCATGGCCCCCAGACAGGCAGCGGTGCCGGATACGGCCCCGAAGACGGGGAACTGCCTGCGCCAGGTAGGCGGTGGCTCAGGCACATAGCAGGCCAGGCAGCCAGTGCGCCCCGGAATGAAGGTGGTGACGCTGGCCTCTAGGCTGTGCATGGCGCATTCCACCAGGGGCTTCCCCGCGCGCCAGGCAGCGGCGTTGAGGGCGAGGCGCTCTTCAAAAAGAGGAGCCGCGTCCACCACGATGTCCGCACGGGCCACCAGGGCGTCTGCATTCGCTACAGAGGCATTTTCCGGGATGCCGACGACCTCGCAGTCTGGATTCAGCTCGTGCAGACGGCGTAGGATGGACTCTAGACGCGGCCTGCCGACCTGGGCGCGTGTTTGCAAAAGCTGGCGGTTCAGGTCCGAGAGTTTGAGCGGCCCAGCATGGGCCAAGATCAGGCGGCCTACCCCCGCCGCCGCTAGCTCGAGGGCCACGAGACCGCCCAGGCCGCCCACGCGGGAGATGAACACAGAGGCTGCCTTCAGCCTGCGCTGGCCCTCCTCCCCCATACCGGGCACCCACATCTGCCATTCGTAGAGAGCGCGGTCGGTTTTGGTGAGTTCGGGCAGCATGGGCGGGCGTGAACGTGGCAAAAGAGGCCATGTTTCGCCACCGTCAAACCGGTTGCCTCTCCTGGGAAACGGCGCTTTCTTCACGCATCCATGAAGCGTCTCCCCCTCCACCTCCTCACGGTGTTCGCGATTACGTCTGGCTTTGCCTCCCTCCACATGCTGCGCGCCCAGGCAGCCAACGCTGGAGTGCAGGAATTTGACCCCCGTGCCTTCCCTGGGCAGGTGGTCGATGATGTGGTCGTGCCTGTGCCGAGTGAAGTCTTCAGCGTGCTAGACAAGCTCGGCGAGCCCAACTGGCAGCAGGAAATCCGCAAAATCGACCTGCCCAAGACCACCGACCGCACCAAGCTGGCGCTGCAATTTGGCATGACCGTGGCAGAGGGCTTTGTGGCCGTGCAGGCGGAGGACAAAGAATCCGTGAAAGACATTGGCCGTGATGTGATTGATCTCGCCACAGCCCTGGGGCTGATCAAATCCGTGCGGCCGCACGCCCAGGCCATCCTGGATGCTGCGGACAAAAAAGACTGGTCATCCATCCGCCGGGAGTTTGACCTGACGCAAAAGACCGTGCGCGATACGATGGAGCAGATGAAGGATGCCGATCTGTCCCAGTGCGTGAGCATGGGCGGCTGGCTGCGTGGCACGGCCAGCGTCACCTCCGTGGTCGTGAAAAATTTCTCCGCAGACCGCGCCGAGCTGCTGAACCAACCCATGCTGGTAGAGCACTTCATTGCCAGCATCGGCAAAATGGGTGCCAGCGTGAAAGATCACGGCAATGTCTCTGACATCGCCAAAGGTCTCAAAGACATCCTGGCCCGGATGGAAGGCGCTGTGGATGGCTTTACCAAAGACTCCGTTCGTGAAATCGGCAAAGTCTGCGACTCCCTCCTCGAAGGCATCAAGGCCGCCAAGTGAGCCAGCCCGCCTCCCGGCATTTCCACCCTAGAGCTTTCCTGACATGCGCTTCCCCTCCCTCCTCCGCGCCTGCACCTTTGCCCTCCTAGCTAGCCTCTCCTCTCCGGCTTTCGCCACCGTGGATGATGCCCACAGCTTTGCCATGGAGGCCGCCATTCCCTTTGTGGAACAGGGTTTCATCGTCCGTGAGGATTATTGGAATGGTGAGGTAGCCAGCGGGCAGGGGCTGATGATCAAGCACCAGATGTTCAAGGGCAATGAATACGCCTTCTGGCTCGGCTCTGCCAATGAGGGCGTGGAGTTTGACCTGAAAGTCTATGATGAAAAAGGCAAGGAGATCACCATCGCCGCCAAGAGCGATAAAATGTTCGCCTCCGCCCGGGTGAATCCGCCACGCACCGGCACCTACACGATCGTCTTTTCCCTCACCTCCAAGAAGGAAAAGAGCCTCTACTGGGCGCTGGCCTACGGCTACCGTTGATC
>JAIWOJ010000370.1 GCA_020216965.1 Prosthecobacter sp. | reverse complement strand
GATCCCTGGCATCTGCACCTGTGGCCCGCCTACGGTGAAGGACGCGCCGGTCAGCACCGCTGCGAGCTCATCCGCACGGCCTTCCTGGAGCGGCTGAAAAAGCGCCGCCGGGTGCGTCTCAGGCAGGAGCAGCCGCTGCTTACGCCTGAATGCGGCCTGATGCAGGCCGTGCTCACGGCTCCAGACGCGGGCTGTGTTTCTCTAGCCCCCTCCACGCGCCGACGGGAGCTGCGCGCGTTGATTTCTGACTTTTTGGCTGGAGAGATCCCACACGCAGAGGACAAAGCCGCACCTTCACGGGCCTTTGCCAAATTGGTGGAGGCGGAACTGCGCCTAGGGCATCGCATCCAGCGCGGGCAGCTCTGCGTGGACCTGGGCGCATCTCCGGGCAGTTGGAGCTATGTCGGTCTGCAACGTGGCGCGCAGGTGATCGCTGTGGATCGCTCCCCCCTGCGGGAGGACTTGATGCGGCATCCAAGGCTGAAGTTTCACCAAGGAGACGCCTTCAAGTTCCAACCAGAGCAGCCGGTGGACTGGCTGGTCTGTGACATCATCGCCGCACCACAGCGCAGCATCGACCTTCTCCTGGAATGGCTCAGCGCGAAGCGCATGAGAGCCTTCGTCGTGACCCTCAAATTCAAAGGCACGGAGGAGTATGCGGTCTTGGATCAACTCAAACAGCGATGCCCGCCACTGTGCGCCGACTTCCGCCTGACGCGCCTCGGGGCGAACAAGAATGAAGTGACTGCCTTTGGGCTGAGGGCAGATTGAGCAGCGTCAAGCCACGGCCTTTTTCGCAGCACGCTCCTGCAGCCAGAACCATCCACAGGCCAGCATGAAGACAAACTTGGTGCTGTAACCGATGTTTAGCGCCAAGGTGATGCCCGCCGTAAAGCCGTAGCTGTGCAGGCCGATGCTGAGCTGATTCACCCCGAACCAACTGAACAGGGTGATGGCCCCCAGCAGCAGCGAAAGAGCGTGCAGGCCGATCTCACGGATGTAGCCGCCCAGGCGGGCATGGAGGATGATGAGGCCCATCAGCACGATCATGAGCGCCCCATTTTCCTTAGGATCCCAGCCCCAGAAACGGCCCCAACTATCATTCGCCCAAATCCCGCCAAGCACCGTGCCCACGAGGGCAAAGAGCAGACCAAAGCACATGATGCCATAGGTGATGCGGGTGAGCAGTCGGCGGAACTCCACGGATTGCTCCCCTTTGGCAAAGAAACGGAAGATCACATACACCATGGAGGTGATGGAGCCGAGCAAGGCACCAGCGTAGCCGATATTGATGCAAGTGACATGGGTGGCGAGCCAGAAATTGGTAATCAACACAGCCTCCAGCGTGGGCATGGTGTCCTGACCATCCAGGGCCATGAAGCGATTGGATAGAAACATGCCCAGGGCTCCGACAAAGCCGACCACCGCCAGCACGACGCCCTTGCGTGTTACTTTTTCAATAAACAAGCCGACCAGCGCGCAGGAGGCGGCGATGAAGATGATCGTCTCATAAAGCGTCGCGATAGGCGGGCGGCCCATGATGATGCAGCGCTGGGTGATGCCCCAGACATTGTAGCCCACGCCTAGCAGCACCGCGATCCAGGCGATGCGGCTTGTCCAGCGGGCCAGCTTACTCTGCGGTGCCACGAGACCGAGCGTGGCGACCAAGAAGCCAAGGAGATACCACACGAGGGCATTGGTGAAATAATCGGTGCGGTGGTAGCGGACTTCACGATCAATCTGGCTCAGCTCCCCACGCTTTTCCGCACGCGCGCGGATGTCATCGACGAACGCCTTCACCGCAGGCTTGAAGGTCTCTGCCTTCAGGCTGGCCGCGTAGAGACCATCACGCGCCTTGGACACCGCTAGCTCGCCCTCTGGGATCTTGCCTTCCCGCATGAGATTGGTCACAGTTTGTTCCACCTGCAGCCAGACTTCTTCCTTCGCATCGTCCGGCGGGATGAAGGCCAGGGTTTTGCCAGGGCGCAGGGTGGTATCGATGAAGAGATTGAGAATTTTTTGGCTTTCTTCAGAACCGCCCTGGATCTTGTTTTCTCGGCTCATGGCTCCCAGTTTGACGGCCAGCTCCCAGACGCTGAGGCTGGGGGCATCTCCCACGATCTCCTTGGCTAACTCTGGTGAGAGGATGCTGCTGATCTCCTTTTTCCAGTCTGTGCGGGCAGCGGTCATGAAGTCACTGACGGCATCGTAATCGAAGAAGTTTCGGGCTAGGTTGATGACGTTGCGCTGCACGCCGGTCTGCTGCGCCGTTTCGATCTCACTGTAGGCCTGGGCACGCTTGATGAGCTCCTCACGACCTTTGACGATTTCACTCCAGGAATAGCGGTCGCGCAAATCTTTGGGGTCCACACCGATTTCCCCGACGGCTTGGGAGTTATCGACCACGAAGAGCGGCAGTTCACGCGCGATGTCTGGGCGGAACCAGGAAAGGATGAGCCACTCGATGGCCTTGAGTTTTTTGTAGTCCGGCAGCTTCTCATGCTTCACGGCGATGCTCTGCTTGCCATGCATGCGCAGCAGCAAGAAACGTGCATAGGTATCCAGCGGCTTGATGCGTCCGCCTTCCTGGATGGGCATGGACTGGAAGGCAGCCACCACGTCCTTGTCGAGGATCGTGGAGATTTCAGGAAGCTGCTGGGCGCTGGCAAAGGAGGCCAGTAGCAGCAAGCAAGCGAGGAAAAAGCGTCTCATACGGATTGGGCAGGTAAAGATTAAGCAGCCTTGGGTTTCAGCGCCCGGCTGAGGAAGCGCACGAGGTGCATCATGAAGTGGATGACAAGACCGATGGCCACGGCGACACAGCTCCACAGCGGCCATTGATCGGAGGGATTGCTGGCCACGGTGAAGACGGACTGCTCACCGCTGGTGCCCTGGCTAAAGCTGGCCTGATAGACGACGTAGCCCTGATCGCGCACGGGCACGTTCATGGTGACGACCTTGGGCTCTTCCTGTCCCTGGGTGATCTTGGTGACGTGGCTCGTGTATTTCTTGGCCTTCATGGTGCCGGGGTGCAGCTCTCGCTGGAAGTCATTCAGGCGGATGGCGAAGGGCAGTTTCCACTTCATGCGGCTGAGGGCGAGGGTGTAGCTCACCTCCCCGGCCTTCACGGTCAGGGGTTCAAATTCCCGCTCCCAAAGAATGCCGCGCTGCACGGTGCCATCTTGGAATCGGATGCTCACTTCGACGGCGGCGGTGTTGGCCTCATCTTCTTTCGCATTTGCCATGGGCTGGATGCGATAGCCATCGATGGCCGTCTTTTCATCCTGACCTGCCTGGACCACGGCAGCGTTGCGACGGTAACCGGTGACTTGCAGCTCAAAGGGCAGATTTTTGGCAAAAAAGGTGCGCGCACGGCCAGGCTCGAGGTCAGAAAAATGCTTCATGGGGATGACCAGCGCGGTGCTCTCCCCTGCCCCCCCCGCATCCCATTTGCGGATTTCGATGATGCGCTCGTGATAGCTCTGGTATTGGTCGCTGGTTTGGCCCTCAAACAGCGGCATCGCGCCCTCTGTCTTGTAGAGGAAGCTCACAAAACCCGCTGCCAGCATGAACATGATCGCGATGTGAGCGATGAGCACGCCGATGGTGCGCAGTCCCTTGCGGATGCGGATGACGGCCCCACAAAGCATGTTGAT
>JAIWOJ010000369.1 GCA_020216965.1 Prosthecobacter sp. | reverse complement strand
CCTTGGGCGACGCGCGCGTGGCTGCGGTCGTGGCTGCGGTCGTGGCTGGCTAGGGGGGCGCTTGGTGTGAGCGCTTACTTTTTCCCCGGCCACTCCATCACAGGCTTGACGGGGTGGGCAGGGGGCGGCTCACCGGGCGCAAAGGCGATGCTGAGGGTCTGGGGGCCCTTGCGGTCACCTAGGTTGACCTTGAGGATGTGGATGCCAGTCAGCTTCTTCATTTGTTCGTTGGTCGGCTCAGGCGGCTCAGCGGTGCTGAAGGTGGCTCCTGCGGGGGAAAGGATGACGGCGTGGAGCTTCTGTTCTTTGTCCGTCAGCGTGGCCGTCTTACCATCCACAGAGACCTCTGCACGGGTGTGCATTTTCCAGGTCACGGGCGTGCTATTTTTCAGGATGAGATCATCCTGGATCACGACGTAGGGCTTTTCACCGCGCACCAGCATGACGCCGCGAACGGCTTCCTTGGCGGCCTTGGAATAGGCCGGTTTGAGGTCAAAGGCAGCCATGGAAGCCTCAGGGGTGCTTTTCACAAACAGCGCCTGAGATCTGGCATCCAGTGCCTGGTTGGTACTGATCACGGGTTTCGGCGGGGGGGCACCCTTCTTCGGCGCGGGCAGTTCTTCTTCTTGGCCGATCTCTAAGGTGTTTTGACCAGGGGTGCCTTCGACGTAGAGCTGGTAGCGCTTGGTGCGGTCAGGGGCTTTGGGGTTGAAGTTCGGAGCGCGGTCACTTTCGGCACCGAGTTCGATGGCCCAGCGCTTTCCTGCTGCCTCAAGGATGAAACTCCCGAGGTCGAGCTGGGCAGTCGGGATGCGGTTATCGCCACCTTTGATGGCCACGTACATGGCGTTGCGGTCCCAGCCAGTGCGCAGGGCGGCCAGTTGCCCCCCTGCCACGCCGTAGTCCATCATGTCCGCTGCGCCATCCCCTGCCGCGTGCTCATTGTAGTACATGATGTGACCTGCTAGGCTCAAAAAGGCGGTGTCAGGCCCAGGCGCGGCCCCGGCCGTGAGGGCTTTCATGCCGAAGTTTCCATGCTGCCCGGCCAGCCAAGTGCTAACCCAGGGGCGTGTGAGGTTCGCGCCTGCGGCATCCCCATAGTTGAATAACGAGCCTGTGGGGCCGACGAGGTGCAGCCGTGCGAGCCCTGCCTGGGGCAGCCCCTCAAGCAGGCTGAAACCAAAGTCTGCACCCAGGTTGGCTTTCAGGGTCTGCATGACCATGATGGCGTAATCTAGCACCTGTTCGCCTGCCTCCATCCCCTCCGGCCAGATGCCATCGGGGGCAAAGTGGGTCATGCCTTTGCCAAAGGCCTTGGCTGCACCATCGACGGCTTGGCGGGCGGCGCTGGGATCATCATCCACGAGGCAGATGGCAGACAGGATCAGGGCAGAGGCCATGATCAGGCGCTCTGCATCTGGCTCCTCGTCGTCCGGTTTTTTGCTGGGGCCTTTGCTGGGGGCAGCCTTGGCCTTGGCCGTCGCGTCTGCTCCAGCGGCCTGGCCCCTGGCTGTCTGCGGGATGGTATCGCCATTCAGCCTGGCTGAGAGGGCATCGATGCCTTTTTGCACCATGTAGGTTCTGACATCCACGAGCTGCTTGGCGGTGAAGGCATTGCGGAAGTAATCGTAACCCAGGCTGGCGGCGATGAGAAAGTCCGCCGTCACCGTCGGCTCATCCACATACCAGTTCTGAAAGGTCGCGGGGTCCGTGATGGCGATCATTTCACGGACAGCACGTTCTTCCCAGCGGGGATCCCCATCGAGGAATTTGAGGGCACCGAGGGTGGCCATGCGAAAGAGCGCCTTGGAGCCAGGGGTGACGGTGCTGCGCTGCTCTCCAAACACGCGCGTCAACTCAGGCGCTTCCAGCAGCTTTTCCCCACCGGCTTTGAGGTTGGCTAGCATTTTTCCCAGGAGTGGGTCGCTGGCCGCGAGCTCCTTCAGCCTTGCCCAGCCGGGCTCGGCATGAATCAGGCGGGGACGTGTTTTGAGGGTTCTGCTGATGTAGTCGGCGCTGTTCGGTGCCTTAAACGCTTTTGCCGGGATGATGCTGAGCGCAGGGCGGGGGGGGGCGGGTTTGCCGGGCGCAGCAGCGGCTGGTTTGGCGGCTGGGGCATTGGCAGCAGGGATGGCGGGGGTTGTTTTTGCCGCTGGCTCGGCAGCCGCAGGCGCTGACTGCATCTTTTTCCACTCCGCAGCGGCATAGGCTTTGTCTGCATCAGACAGCGCGTCGATGGGGATGGTGAGCGGGCTGCCATCGGCCTTCTTGAGGGTGACGGTGCGCGCGGCGATGTCCACGCCCGTCATTTCAGCCTCCAGGGTGGTGCCTGCTTTGCTGGTCCATTTGCGGACTTCAGCGGTGGAGGCGAGCGGCAGGGACAGTAGCAGCGCGGCGAGGAAGAGGATGAGGAGGGGGGTGCGGTGCGGCTTCATGGCCTCAGGGGGTTGGGATCAGGTGGGGCTGGGACTTTGCGGATTTCCTTTCGCGCGGACAAGATGAAAATGCGCCAGCGGGGCTTTTCCTTCAGGAATGTGACGGTGGGTTGGTGCCGGTTTCGGGCGGCAAGCTGGAGGGGGGCTCCAGGGGACTCGGGATGTCTTTGAGCCGGGTGCGGGTGAGGTGGGCGCGGCGCAGATCCCGCTCCTCCATGCTCAACTCTGAGCCTGCGCGCAACTGGAGATGGGCGGGCTGGATCTCCAGCAGCAAAAGGTCCAGCACGCCGCGGTCGCAGCCAGGCACCAAGTCCATGTCTGCTCCCAGGCGCAACATGGAGAGATGGTTGAGCGCCTCTTTGGAGTTCAGGATATGCGCGTGCCGCAGGATGGCATAGGCGCGCCCCACATGGTCCCGCAGGGTGACGGGATTGTCCTCCAAAAGTTTCTGCCGGGCATTGAGCTCCGAGCTGACGACGCGCTCAATCACGCGCTCAATGGAGGCGATGATTTCGTGCTCTTTTTCACCCAAGGTGTGCTGATTGGAGATTTGGAAGAGGTTTCCTAGCGCCTCCGTCCCCTCCCCGTAGAGACCGCGCACGGCGAGCCCGATTTTGCCCACGGCTTTAATGACCGGGGTGATCTGCTCTGTCAGCGCTAGGGCGGGTAGGTGCAGCATGACGGAGGCCCTCATGCCCGTGCCCACATTTGTGGGGCAGGCCGTGAGGTAGCCCAGTTCGTTGTCATAAGCGTAGGGCAACATTTCGGACAACTCATTGTCCACCATATCCACCAGGCTCCAGGCATTCAGCAAATCCAGCCCGGCGCGGATGCCCTGGATGCGGAAGTGATCTTCCTCATTGATCATGATGGAAAGATTTTGGCGCGCATCGATGACGACGGCGCAGCCAGCACCGCGCGCGGCGTGCTCACGGCTGATGAGGTGACGCTCCACCAGCACCTGCTTGCGGATCTTACTCAGGGTGGCGTAATCCTCACTGTAGGCGTCTTTCATCTCTGGCAGGGCTTCCACCACGGGCCGTGCCAGGCGCAGCAGCTCCTGACGCTGATGCTCCTGGCTGTAGCCTGGAAAGGGAAAGCCGCGCAGGTTCCGTGCGAGCCGCACCCGTGAGGTCATGACCACGTCTGAGTGCGGGCCGCTGCCCTGCATCCAGTCAGCGGGATGGCTAATGAGTGAGTTGAAGTGCATGTGGGGGGCTAAAAAAGGGGGGGAAA
>JAIWOJ010000368.1 GCA_020216965.1 Prosthecobacter sp. | reverse complement strand
AAGGAAGCGCCCGCTCATCTGACTCTGTGCATTAAATGTCGTCGCTACCACCGCCTGCACCCGCACCCGGCGCTCCAGCAGGTGCATCGGCGGCGGTGTCCTTCCCTCATGCGCTGGGAGCGTCATGAGCACATCGAGGCCCTGAACTTGCAGCAGAAATTTGATCCCCGAAGTGTCCTGCATCACCCGCTTCACCACCGCCTCCACCTCCACCCACTGCCCGTCGAGCGCTGGCAGCAGAATCTCACGAGGCATCTTCAGCACACGCGGAGCTGGCATCTGCGTCATGCCGAGATCATCCAGCGAGGCAGCATCCATCGAGGGCACAAAGCTGCCTTTCGTCGCCACGCCCTTCACCCTGATCTTGCGCCCAGGGGAAAGCCAGGATGCCTTTTTCACCAGTTCACGCGCCTCGACATAGATCCCCGACTCATCATCATGCACAAACAGCAGCCCCCATTCACGATCCACATAAGTCACCACCACCTCCATCTCGACCGGCAGCCCCTTCGCCGCCTTCTCCGGCGCCAGCGCTCGCAGCTCCGCAACCGAGCGGACCACCTCCTGCCCCACGCCAGCCGCCGCTCATGACAGCGTCATGAGCAAAACGAGATAAAAGAGTGAAGCCGCGTGCATCATCAGCCCGACGACTGACACACAACCGCTGCGACAGCAAACCAGTGCGCCGCGCCATAGCAGCCGAGTTCTGGTTTGGGAGGTTGAGAGAGGTCGAAGAGGTCGGCTAAAGCCTAGACTCCAACTTACTTTTTCTTCGCCTCGGCCTCGCGAAGACGTTGCACCTTCGGTTTGTAGCCTGCGGAGAGGTTGGTTTGTGTGGAGCGGAGATGGGTGAGGAGTTTTTCGCGCATGAGGTGGAGGGTTTCGCGATGTGCGGGGGCGGTGGAGAGGTCGGTTTGCTCCAGCGGGTCGGCTTCGAGGTCGTAGAGGTATTCGCGTTCCTCATCAGCCCAGTATTTGTAGCGCTCATCGCGGGCCATCATGCGCAGCGGGGCTTTGTCCCCGATCTCACTGAGGGCGATGGGGCGGATGCGGTCATTTTGGCCGGTGGCGATGGGCAGGAGCGATTTGGCAAAGCGTCCGGGCGTGAGGTCGCCGCCGATGGCTTCCACCACGGTCGGATACACGTCCATCATTTGCACGGGAGCCTTGCTACGGCCGGTTTTGATATGGCCGGGCCAGCGCAGGACGAGCGGGACACGGGCGGCTTCCTCGTAAAACCGACCTTTGGTGAGGTAGCCATGCGCACCCATCATCTCGCCATGATCGGCGGTGATGGCGACGAAGGCGCTGTCCCAGGTGCCGCGTGCCTTCAGCGCCTCGACGAGCCGCGCGACGCAGTCGTCCACAAGCGCCAACTTGCCGAGGTAGTTTGCCAGCATGGCACGGGTCTCTGCGTGATCGAGCGCGCGGCCTTCACGCAGATACTTGGACGGCACATTGGCTGGGAGCGTGAGTTTTTCAGGATCAAACATCGTGGCGTAATGCCCCGGCGCATCGAGCGGCGGATGCGGAGAGTGCAGGCTGACGACGAGGCACAGCGGCTTGTCCTTTGGTTGCTTGCCGATGAGATCGACCGCGAGGCCGGTGGTGAAGACATCGTGGTAGTCCTCTACCTTGACCACGCTCGCCCGCGGCTCGAGCTCGCCCTTTACATAGCGGGCGTGGAGGTCATCGGCCACGGTTTGCAGCAGGCCACGCTCGCGAAGATGCTCTTTATATGGATCACGACCATTGATCGAGTCCGGCGGGCCGGAAATGTCCGCCACCTGATCGAGGCCGAGCGCCTTGAAGAAAGCACCGCTGTTTTTGAAGCGCTCCTGCCACGCCGGGCCAGCGCTCCAATGCGTTTTGCCAATCTGCGCCGTCGTCCAACCTGCCCGCTGGATGTCGAGAAACATCGGCGCGTCCTCCGGCTGCGGATAATATCGTGCGCCATTCCCCCACAGGCCGTGGCCTGCATTGTGCGGATACAAACCCGTCAGCAGCGAAACCCGCGCCGGCATGCACACCGGCGAGGTGACGTAGCACGCATCAAAGACCATCCCCTCTGCCGCGATGCGATCTATGTGCGGCGTGCGCACTTCCTGATTGTCCCAGCCCGTGTAGCGTGGGCTCCACTGATCAGCGATGACGACGAGCACGTCCGGCTTATCAGCCGCGAGGAGTGCGGGGAAAAGAGCGAGGAGGAAAAGCCATCTCATGCTCACTGTGAACGCAAAGGATGGTGATTTGTGTCGTGATAGATTTGGGGATTGCCGATGCAAAGGGCACCTGATAGCCTGCCTGGAATTGTGTTTCTAAAATGATGAAAACCACCACACTCCTGCTGACGGCGATGGTCGGGCTGGCGCTTCCTTCTCATGCCGAAGTCCGGGTTTGGAAAAACACCGAGGGCAAGGAGATCAGCGCCGAGATGACTGGCCTGCAAGGGGACAAGGTGCTGCTGAAACTGCCGAATGGAAAAGTGCTGCCCTACCCGCTGGCGCAGCTCAGCGCAGCGGACCAGGCCTTTGCCAAAAGCCAGCCCGCCTCCGCGCCCTCCGCTGCAGCGCTGACGAAGGGCATGAACCAGGGCAAACTGGAGCTGCAAAGCGCCACGCAGCTCACCTTCGGCCCTGGCGGCGTGCTTTTCATCGGCGACTCCCGCGCGGCGGCCATCATCGCCCTGGCGACCGGCGATACCAGCCCCGGCAGCGCGCGCGAGGTGAAGGTGGAAGGCATCGACCAAAAGCTGGCCGCCCTGCTGGGCACCAGCGTGGACCAGGTGCAAATCCAGGACGTGGTGGTGAACCCTATCTCGAAAAACATCTACCTTTCCGTCCTGCGCGGCAAAGGCCCGCAAGCCGCCACCGTGCTCGCCAAAGTGGATGGCAAGGGCGACATCGCGCCCGTGCCGCTGGATAATGCGCTGTTTTCCCGCGCCGAGCTGGCGGACGCCCCTACCGATGGCCGGCAGCGGCAGGAGAGCATCACGGACATCGCCTACTTCCAGGACCAGGTGCTGGTGGCTGGCCTGTCGAATGAGGAGTTCGCCTCCTCCTTCCGCGCCATCCCCTTCCCTTTTCAAAAGGTGGAAAAAGGCGCGGGCATCGAGATCTACCACGGTGCCCACGGCAAGTTCGAGACACGATCACCCGTGCGCACCTTTCTGCCCTTCAGCATCGGCGGCCAGCCATCGCTGCTGGCGGCCTACACCTGCACGCCGCTGGTGCAGATCCCCATCAAGGACCTGAGCCCCGGCGCCAAGGTGCGCGGCAAGACCATCGCCGAGCTGGGCAATCGCAACCGCCCGCTGGACATGATCCTCTATGAAAAGGACGGCAAGCAGTTCGTGCTCATGGCGAATAGCGCCCGCGGCATCATGAAGATCAGCACGGAGAACCTGGAACACGCCGCCGACATCACGGAAAAGACCGGCATCGCCGGCCAGCCCTACGAGACCATCAAGGCCCTGGAAGGCGTGGACCAACTGGACGCCTTCGACACCGCCCAGGCCCTGACCCTGCGCCGCGTCGGCAGCGGGCTGAACCTGGAAACCGTCGGCCTGCCCTAATGAAAGCCGCGTCGTCGGCCATGCGGGCGGGCCTGGCCTTCCTGCTCATGCTGTGGGCGCATGGGGCGTGGGCGGAAGAGGCCCGCGTGAGCCTGCGCT
>JAIWOJ010000367.1 GCA_020216965.1 Prosthecobacter sp. | reverse complement strand
GCGGCTAGCCTCTCCAGGCCATCCTTCTGCGTCAGGCGGGCATCGTCTGCCACATTCCAGATGCCTGGCCGCCGCTGGATCGCCAAATGCGCCAGGGCGGCAGCGGCATCTGCGGCATGGATTTGATTGAGCAAGCGGCCCTGCGGCGCGCTCTCGCAGACCTCAATGCCGCTTTTGCCTTCCAGCAGGTTTTTGAGCAAAAAGGAGCGCCCAGGGCCATAGATGCCTGCCAGGCGTGCCACCGCACATCCGCGCTCCAGGGCCACCTGCTCTGCTGCGCGCAGCAGCCGCCCGGTCTCCCGGTCAGGCTCGGCAGGGCTGGTCTCATCCACCGTGCTGCCATCGACTTGCGGATAGACGCTGGTGCTGCTCGTGTAGAGCAGCCAGGCATCAGGGAAAGCAGCGGCCAGGTGCTTCATGCCATGGACATAGACCTGCTGATACATCTCCGCCCCGCCCTTGCTGGAGCTTGCGCAGTGGATGACGCAGTCCACGGCACCGATCGCGCTACGCAGCGCCTGCACCGCCTCTGCTTGGCTCACGTCACAGGCCAGCACCTGCCAGGGATGGGCAGCCGCTAGACGCTGGGCAGAGGTTTGGCTGTGGGTGGTGCCGATGACCTCATGCCCAGCCTCGTGCAGCAGTGTGGCCGCCCGCTCTCCCACAAAGCCGCAGCCTATGACCAGGATGCGGCTCATGGGCGGCGCTTCCTCCGGTAATAGTCCGTCAGCCCATCGACGACGCCGCGCACATAGTCCTCAATGGCACTGGTCTGTAGCCTACCCTGGATGAGCGTGCGGCCTAGGTAGTGCCCTGCCAGCAGTCGACGATACGTTTCCTCATGATTCATGACAAAGGGCTCCAGATAGACTACCGGGCAGCGGTAAATCCGGTTCGCCAAAAGATTGCGCGCATAGACATAGGGGCTATCCCCCACACGGCGCGCATTCGGCGTGGTATAGACATAAGCAGGTAGGCCGGTGCTGCGCGCCACGCCTTCCACCACAGCCGTGGCCAGCGGGATCTCTTCCTCATGGATGCCCTCCAGGATGCGCCAGAGCATTTCATAGCGCACATCCTGCTGCAGCAATTCTGCACGGGAATAGCAGCCATTCACGAGCACATGCAGGTGATTTTGCGGGGAGAACTGTGGCGTCTCCGCCGCTCCCCAGGCCTCTGCATTCAAATGCAGGCAGAGCACCAGGTCAGGTTTTAGCTGATCATTCACACGGTCACCGCGCGCATGGATCTCACTCACACGGTAAAAGAGCTTCTCACTCTGCCACTGCACGGTCAGCAGCTTCGCATCCCCCACCAGCCCCTCGTAGCTGACCTGGGGCGTAGGAAAGCCGGATTCAGCCAGGAGGGCACGCGCGGTATTTTGCAGCTCAGCTGGGCGGACCTTGGTCACCGGCTCAGGCTGATCACGCACCAGGGAAACCACGGCCCCGAGTGCCTTGAGGCGCTCTGCCAGCACCCGAGCGGTCAGCAGCGTCAGGTCGCCCTCGCAGACGGCCTCACCTTCCCGAAAACTCAGGTAGCGCTCTTCCATTCGCGCCCATTTCCCACCGATGTGCCCCGGATCGAGGCAGATATGCAGGTCACTCAAAACCGGGCGGCCTGCCAGAGGGGGGAGCGTGGCCGCACGGCGCCAAACACGCGGTGGTAAATCCTCTTCTTCATCCGTCACCTTTCGGAAGGGCAAACGGGCGGGCTCAGCCCCGGAAGAAATCGGCACCACCAACGCCTCCTCTGAGACCTCCCAGGGCGGCGGAGGGCCGTTCACCTCAGCGTAGATCTCACGCCACGCCTTCTCAAAATCTGCCCGCGTCAGACGCGCTGCTTTTGCCTGCAGCAGGGTCCAATCCGGCACTTTGCCCAGCGGGCTCAGTTTCCCTATGGGCGGTTCAGGGGCAGGAGGAGGCTGACTCTCTGCCACCGCTGCCCCTGCCTGCGCAGGAGCTGAAGACAAGCCCGACGGCGGCTCTGCAGACTGCGCAGCAGCATCATGCGCCAGCCCCATCCAGCCCAGCATCAATCCTAACCTGAAGAACCTCATGCCTATCAGGCTAAACCGGACTTTTCTGGATGCAATCAGGGATGCTGAGAGATGAGATTTGAACCTAGCGTCCGAAATCCGGGCAGAGAAGAGGGAGCGCACCACGGAGAACTTCGTCATCCGAGCTGAACCCAAAATCCGCTTTTCAATGGGACACGAATTCCCCAGTGGCCGGAAGAACGGAGTCTGGGTTGAAGAATCAGGATAGGGCGGTTTTGTTGCCGAGTTCGTTTTGATGCCTACCTGTGCTGAACGACGCCAAACTGCACCCGATGTCTTGAATCTGGATCCCCTGCCCTATGCCCAGACCGCTCCGTCTCTTGTTGGTGGATGATCATTTTGTGGTCCGCAGTGGCCTCGTCGCATCCTTGGAACTTGAGGATGATCTTCAGGTCGTCGCTGAAACAGATTGTGGGGAAGATGTGCCTGAACTCTGGCTGAAATACGCGCCGCATGTGGTGTTGATGGATCTACAACTGCCCGGCATGAGCGGCATCGAAGCCACGGCGGCTCTCCTTTCTGCACATCCTGAGGCGCGCGTGCTCATTTTTTCCACCTTCGCCAGAGATGATGAAATCCAGTCCGCCCTCCAGGCGGGAGCCCTCGGCTACCTACAAAAGTCCGCCGCAAGAGATGAGCTGCTGGCAGCCATACGCACGGTGGCCGCAGGCCGCCCGAGCCTGCCTGCTGACATCGAGGGCCGTCTGCGAGCCCTGAGCGCGGAACCCAGCATCACGCCGCGCGAGCGTGAGATCCTGACGCGCGTGGCCCAGGGAAACGCCAACAAGGAGATCGCCGCGCATCTGGGCATCAGTGAAGACACGGTGAAGCAGCATGTCAGCCGCATCTTGGTCAAATTGCGCGTCAATGACCGTGCCCAGGCAACGGCTGAAGCGATTCGCCGAGGGCTCGTGAAGGTGTGAGCGAGGCGTAACAAGCACCCCCTGATCTCGCCCCGCCGCCGGGCGGCATCTGACAGACACTTTGAGAACCGGCCGAAAACACTGAGCGTGCGCTCAGGGCGGGAGCAGCTCAGCCATGCCGGAAAGGATGGGGGTCGCGCTGGGTGACTCCGCCGGATCTTCTGGCAGCCTCGGTAATGTGAAATAGCCAATGCCCTGATCGAGCCCTGGCCGACGAATGACCAATCCACGAAACAAACCATTGCGGAGGATTTTGGGCTTTCGTGGATCAAAGGGATGCTCATCCAGATAGCGGAAGGTGCCGCTGAACAGCCCATTGGAGGCGGTGAGCATCACGCGAACATTTTGTGGATTCAGTGTGGCCGTCGTTGGCACCTTGGCAGTGCCTGCCTTGGTAACTTGGATGTCTTGCTGGAGAGGTTCTTGCAGGCTGGCTGCGCCCTTGAACAAGATGCGTGCGTTTTGATCCAGCGGGGGTGGTCCTGGCTCTGCCAAGCCGAGGAGCATTTCATCCCTGCCAGGGCGCTGGTGCATGGCACCGCGCAACTGTAGGCTGTGCAGCGGAATACCGCCGCCGTAACTGCGCGGTGGACTGCGGAGGATGGGCCATTTCATCCAACTGAGGCTACCCTCCACCAGCCCTGAGCCGAGTTGGATCCCGCCTTGTGCGCGGATGCTGCCCTGGCTGGCAT
>JAIWOJ010000366.1 GCA_020216965.1 Prosthecobacter sp. | reverse complement strand
TCCACGCCCAGCTCGGCCAAAAAGCAGAGGCCATCGCAGCGGCAGAACAGGCCATCCGCACTGATCCCACCTTTGCCGACGCACAGCGGCTACGCATCCTGCTCAGCCGTCCTTGAGGGGGATCAGGCCTCTGGCAGATCCTGGCCGCGGGTCTCGGGCAGCACGAGCAGCACGAGGATGCCGATGAGAAATAGCCCTGAGAGGGCCGTGACTGCCACCGGCAGCTCCAGCGCTGCTTTCAGCTTGCCGGAGAAGAACAGAATCGGCGCGGCGAGCAGCCTGCCTGTGTTGAAGCAAAAGCTGGAGCCCGTGGCGCGCAGGTGATCGGGAAACAGCTCTGGAAAATACACCGCAAAACCCGCATGGATGCCCAAGGTGACAAAACCCATCACGGGCAAAGCCAGGAGCATCTGCCCCTGGGTCTGGGGCAGGAAGCACACGGCTGGCACCACTAGCAGCGCCAGCCCCTGCATTAGCAAAAAGGCCCGCCGCCGCCCGATGCGCTCACACAGTGGGCCAAAGGCCAGCATTCCCAGGCCGCCGCCTGTGGCTTGCACGATGCCGTAAGCGAATTTGGATTCTCTTTCCACCGCGTCTGCCGCCATCCCTAGCCGCATGAGCAGATGCGCCATGAGATCCTGCCCGGCTACGGTCACCCCCCAAAAGGTTCCCAGGCCCACGGCGGCCAACGTCATGCCGGCCAGGGCTCTGCGCCGCCAGGTGGGGTGGCTGAATAGCTCACGAAAGCTGCCCACGCGCTCTCCCATGGTCTTTTGCGCGCTGCGCAGTCTCTCTGGCTCGCGGATGGAGGCGCGCACCCAGAGCGTGAGCAGGGCAGGCGCTACGCCGATCAAATAGGCCATCCGCCAGTCTGCGCCTACCCACATCCCTGTGATGCCTGCCAGCCACGTCGCCAGCACGCTGGTGGAATGGAAAATGCCGCTGGCTCGTGCGCGTGCCTCTTTGGGAAAGACCTCTGCCACCAGGGCTGCGGCCACAGCCCACTCCCCGCCTACCCCCATGGCGACCAGGAAGCGCAGGGCGCACACCTGCCAGAGGCTGGTGGCAAAGTAGGTCAGGCCGGAGAAGACGGAGTAAAACAAGATCGTCAGGATCATCGTGGGGTTCCGCCCCCAGCGGTCTGCCAGCCGTCCAAAGAGCCAGCCGCCCAGCGTGCCGCCTACCAGGAAAAAGCCGAGCACGATGTCCCCCCAGGCTTTGACTTCTGCGGAATCTCCCGGCTGGGCCAGGATCTCGGAAAGCATGGCCTTGCGCGTGAGGTTGAAAATCTGCCCCTCAAAGGCATCAAAGACCCATCCGAGGGAGGCCACCAGCAGCACGAGCCATTGATAGCGGGTGACGGAGGCGTACCAGGGGCGTTGAGGGTCAGGCATGAGGTCATGAAAAACACCCTGAGAGGCGCTTCCTTGCGTCTGAGCCTGCACTTTTGCTGAATCGGCGCGCTCATTTCCCCCCTTGCACTTCCCCCTGGCCCGCTTTCCCATGCTGCATGGCACTTATCATCAATGGTGAAGAGATCGACGACGAAGTCATCGAAGCTGAATTCCGCAACGTCAAAGGGCACTACGAGCGCCAGCTCCAGGTCGCCTGCTGTGAGCGCGATCCTGAATTTCGTGGCTATGCGAAGGACAACATCATCTCCCGTGTCCTCCTCAGCCAGGAAGCACGCCGCCGGGTGCCTGAGGTCGCGGATGAGGCCGTCACGGCGCGGCTAAATCGGCTCATTGAGGAGGCGGGGGGAGAAACGCAGTTCTACATGCGCATCGGTATGCCCTACAAAGACGAGGCTGTGGTGCGGGAAAATGTGGCCAATGGGGTGCGCTTGGACCAGATGCTGGCAGAAATCTACGGTGCTGATCCTGAACCTACTGAGGAAGAAATGCGCGCCTACTATGCTGCCCACCGGGAGGACTACCTGACGGAGGAGACGATCCACGCCGCCCACATCACGAAAAACCTCCAGGGTGCCAAGAGCAGGAAGGATGTCTTTGATGCCATGCGCGCGATCCGTCAGGAGCTGCTGGCTGGGGAGGATTTCATGAAGCTGGCAGAGCAGCACCGCCTGGATGAGCAGCAGATGATCGATCTAGGCTGGTTCAAACGTGGCGAGTTTATGGAGGAGTTTGAGACCATCGCCTTCTCCATGCGTGAGGGCGAGATCAGTCCCGTCTTTACCACCCAGCTCGGCTTTCACGTCTGCACGGTGCTTGAGCGCCGCCCACCGGAGCCGATCCCTTTTGAGGAAGTGCGGGATGCCATCCGCCAGCGCATCCTTGAGGAGGCCAAGGACGCGAAATTCAATGCCTTCATTGAGCAGCTCAAGTCCAGTGCTGAAATCCGCGATACAGACCCACCCGAAGAGAACTGCGGCTGTGGGCACTAGAGCGGTGCTGCGGCTCCCAATGGCTCCCTGAGCCCGGAAGCCGAAGAACCGGCAGATCGGGGGTGACTGCATCCACGGGAACTTCACCATTCTGGCTCAATACTCCCAAAACCTGATGCCGCATGGTATAGCGTGATTTTTATCCGACGATGTCTGAACGCCCCGTCAAGATACGCGCTACGGCGATGCGCCTGCTCTACTTTGCCCGCGCGCACTGGCGCATGGCGCTGGTTCTGTTGGCGCTAGCTGCCGCAGGCACCTCGCTGGTCATCGTGTTTCCAGGTGTGGTGCAGTGGTTTGTGGATGACCTCATCCCGCGCCGCGACCTGGACGGCGTGTGGCGGGCGGGCAGCCTGGCTGCTGGGGCTTTTTTCCTGCGGGAGCTGCTCTTCTGGGCGCGCACGCGGCTGAACAGCGCCTTTGAGCAACGCATGACCGCCGACCTGCGCGGCCAGTTGCATGAAAAGATCACCCACCTGCCGCTGGGCTGGTTCGACCGCCAGAGCACGGGCGATATCCTGGCCCGCATGGTCGATGACGTGCCCGCCACGCAGCGCGTGATTTTAGAGACCATCGAGCAAGGGCTGACCTCCGTGCTGCAGATCCTCATCAGCGCCTTCGTCATGTTCCAGACGAACAGCCACTTTGCGCTCATCGTTATGGCACCCACGCCCTTCATCGCCGCCGGGGGCTGGCTTTTTGCCCGCTGGGTGGCCCCGCGCTCGCGGGAGGCGCGGGAGGCCGCCAGCCGCCTCAGCTCCCTGCTGCACGACACCCTCACCGGCATTCGCCAAGTGAAAAGCCACACTGCCGAGCAGGCGCGCCAGCAGGCCTTTCACCATGCTAGCGACCAACTGCGCCGCAGCCAGCGCAGGCTCATGGACGCCTGGGCGGTTTACAGCCCGCTCATGGGCTTCCTGGGCAGCCTGGGCCTGGTGCTGCTGCTGTGCATCGGCGCGCGCGGCACCATCCAGGGGCAAATGACCACTGGCGAGCTTTTCAAATTCATCTTCCTCCTCGGCTTCTTTTACGAGCCCATCGCCCGCCTGCACGGGGTGAACCAGACCATCGTCACCGGCCTGGCCAGCGCGGAGCGCGTCTTTGCCATCCTGGACAAGGAGGGCGCGGAGGACCTGCAGGCCGGGCAGCCTGTCGGCCAGGTGCAGGGGCGCATTGAGTTCCGCGGCGTCACCTTTGGCTACAGCCCGGAAAAGCCGGTGCTGCATGGCATCAGCCTCACCGTGCAGCCACGGCAGACGGTGGCCGACGCGGGGGCCACCT
>JAIWOJ010000365.1 GCA_020216965.1 Prosthecobacter sp. | reverse complement strand
GCAGCGACGATTCCTTCAAGACCTTTGGAGACGACAGACATAGTTTAGGGGGGTGGCGTTAGGGGTTGGAGGGGTGGATGACCATGATGACCGAAGGCAAGCGAATGTCGTGCCGTGTCACCGGTGCTTCTGTCGTTTAGCGTGCAAACAGGGCAGGACAAGTGCCGGACGACGTGAAAATGAGACGAATCTTGTCCCGGCTGCCCCGCAGACCTGCCTCACAGCGTTGACGGATGCAGAATCTGGCTGCTTATCCGTCTAAAAATGACCCAAGACCATCTCCAGCGCTTTGGCGGCATCGCAAGACTCTACGGCACGGCAGCGCTGCCCGTGCTGGCCCAGGCGCGTGTGGCGGTCATCGGCGTCGGCGGGGTGGGTTCTTGGGCAGTGGAGGCGCTGGCCCGCAGTGGCATCGGCGGCTTAGCCCTGATGGATCTCGATGATGTGTGCGTGACCAATACCAACCGCCAACTGCCCGCGCTGGTGGACACCGTAGGCCAGCCCAAGGTGGCCGTGCTTGCCACACGAGTGCGCCAGATCTCCCCGGACTGTGACGTCCTGGCAGTGCCTGAATTTTTCCTCCCTTCCAATGCCGACCGTCTGCTGGCTGAAACCCGGCCTGACCTGGTGGTAGATGCTGTGGACGACACGAAGGTCAAAGCGCTCATCATCGCCAAAGCGAGGGAGCTGAAGCTGCCTGTGGTCGTTTCCGGCAGCGCAGGGGGGCGGCGTGATCCCACCCAGATCAAGGTGGCAGACCTAGGGCAGGCTGGGGCAGACCCACTGCTCCAGCAGGTGCGGCGTCGCCTCCGTGAGGAGCATGGATTTCCCAAAAGCCCTGAGGGGCGGCCCTTGGCCTGGGGTGTGCCTTGTGTTTTTTCCACCGAAAAAGCCATCTACCCGCAGCCGGATGGAAGCTGTGCCGCCACCCGCCCGGCTGCCGCTGAGGCAGGCTACCGGCTCGACTGCGCGGCAGGCTTTGGCGCAGCCACCTTTGTCACCGGCACGTTTGGCTTTACCCTGGCCGCAGAGGCCGTGCGCCTGCTGCTGGAGCGGGCGGAGATGAAAAAACCATAACCTTCATCTGATCCGTTGCCGAAATCGGGAAGGGTGCGTAGCTTTGCCATCTAGGCGCGTCTCCCCCACCCCACGCGCTCGCATCCTATTCTTCATGTCCTGGCTTTCCTCCCTCGGTCCCATTGGCGAAGCTCTCCGCGTCGTCATTTTGATTTTTGAAGTGCTGCTGGTCTTTAACCTCATGATTTTGGTACATGAGTGGGGGCACTTCCTGGCAGCGCGCTGGCGCGGGCTGCGCGTGGAGGCCTTTTACATCTGGTTTGGGAAGCCTCTGTGGAAAAAAACCATCAACGGCGTGGAATACGGCCTGGGCAGCATCCCGGCGGGCGGCTTTGTGAAGCTGCCGCAGATGGCCCCGATGGATGCCATCGAAGGGGAGAGCAGCAGCCAGGAGCCCCTGCCCCCCATCAGCCCGCTGGACAAAATCATCGTGGCCTTTGCCGGTCCTTTATTCAGCTTTTTGCTGGCCTGCGCCTTTGCCCTGCTGGTCAGTTGGCTAGGCAAGCCCCAGACGGAGCCGTTTGTCACGACCACGATCGGCTACGTCGTCAAAGACAGCCCAGCAGACAAGGCTGGGCTCAAGCCTGGGGATAAAATCCTGCGCATCGATGGCCAGGAAATCCGCCGCTTTGAAGGCATGACCACAGATACCGTGCGCTGGAACATCATCAGCAGTGAGGGCAGGACGATCCGATTTGAAGTGGAGCGCGGGGGCCAAAAGCTACCCGTCATTGAGGTCGCGGCAGAGTGGCCAGAGATTCAGGAGGCAGAAGCTCAGGGCTGGATCAGCACGGTGACAAGCGCCGTTTTCAAGCGCCCCCCTCTGCGAGAGGTGGGCATCACAGGCAAGGAGACGCCCATGGTCGGTGCGGTGCAGCCCCATAGCCCAGCCGCGGAAGCCGGGCTCCTCTCCGGTGACCAACTGCTCAAGGTGGACGGCCAACCCATCTACCACCGCCAGCAGATCTCCGAATACATCCGCTCCCGCAATGCTCAAGCCCTCCAGCTCACCCTCCTACGCAATGGCGCTGAGCAGACCGTCACCCTCACTCCCCGCCTTCCTGACAAACATCCCGCCGACTGGAGCCAGCCCATGGTCGGCATCGTCTGGCATGCCACCGGCGAGCGCAAACTGGCCTACCCTGGTGTCTGGGAACAGGTCTCTGGCGCGGCCAAATCCCTCGTCAGCATGATCCAGAAGCTCGTCGCCTCTAACTCCGACATCAGCCCCGCGCACATGAGCGGCCCCGTCGGCATTGGCAGAGTCTATTACAATCTTCTCCAAGATCCCGCCGCCCTGCTTCAGGTGCTCTGGTTCAGCGTGGTGCTGAATGTGAACCTCGCCCTCATGAACCTGCTCCCCTTCCCTGTCCTTGATGGCGGCCACATCGTCATGGCGATTGGCGAGGCCATCCGCCGCCGCCCGCTCCAGGGGCGGTTTTTGGAGGTGGTCCAAACTGCCTGCGTGCTCTTGCTCTTTGGCTTCATCATCTTCGTCACCCTCAAAGACACCGGAGACATCCTCCTGGGCGGTGGCAGCGCCAAGAAAAGCAGTGGAGCTAGCGACTTTGAATGGCTGCCCAAAGAGCAACGCAGCAGCGCCGACGGTTCCCCACGCTGAAAAAGGGCATCCGCCCGAAAGCGGTGTGCGTAAAGAACTCCTGACAAGCCAAAACTCCCCAAGACAGACGCGGACTGGAAACAGTCCGCGTCTTTTTTTCTCAAGGAGCGCTGCTGGGCAGAGGAATGGATGATGAGCGCGCCCAGATGCCAGCCTTCTCCCGCCGGGCTTTTTCATCGAGGCGGCGTAGCTCGTCCAGGTAGCTAGCCTGGTCCCGTGCATCATCAGGAAGCTCCGTCATCAGGCTGCCGACACGCGCGTAACCATGCCTGACCAGCAGATCGGCCAAATACACTGGCCCCTGGGGCTGCTGCACCTTAATCACCGCATAGTAGCGCGCCGTGTTCGGCACACGCTCCCAGCGGGTCAGCACATTGAAATGATTCTCTTTCAGCAGTTTCACCACATAGGCCGCCGCAGCCTGCCCTACCTCGACGATGGCTTTTTCAGATGCCTGAAACCACCTTCCCTGCTCTGCGACGCGCTGAGGATGGTCCATCGACGTCTCCAAGGCATCCACAGAATACAGCACAAAAACGTGCTCATCCATGCCATGGCGCACGCGCACCGCGTCTGCCGCATTCGCGGGTGTATCCACCAGCACGGGTGAGGGCAAAATCTCAAATTTTTCGAGCGCTGGCTTGGCGACGCCGCCCTCATCTGGCCCCGTCAGCCCAGGCACGCCTGCCACGGCGACCTTGGCCGCCGGTACTGCGCGCTCTTGCCGTGCGCGCATCACCATCCCAGCCGCGACCACGGTCAGCAGGAGCGCGAACGTGATGGCTAAATTGATCAGGGCAGAACGCAGGGGCATGGGAGCGAATGCTAAGCTGTCACAGCTAAACCTAAAAAGGAAAATGGGAATCCAGCTTGCTGCTTATTTGCCTCATTTTTCAAACGGATGGATGAAATCATAGAGTCCCAGATCCGGTACATCGGCTGACCTTCCTCACACACTCATTCTCTGCGTTTTCTGCGTCATCTGCGGTTCTCA
>JAIWOJ010000364.1 GCA_020216965.1 Prosthecobacter sp. | reverse complement strand
GCCATGCTGAGCAGGAGGAGGGCCGCTGACAGACGGGAGGGGACCATGATGCCGGGAAGACTTGAGGGTGGACATCGGCTGCTGGCACGAAATGCGGAAGCAGACATAGTCGCATCGTGCTCATAGGCTACCGGCATTCCAGTGACAAGAAAAAGCACGGGAAATCTCCTGAGAAAAAGTGCCTCAGGTCCTCATCCAAGCAGTTCTCTGCCGTGGAGCGTATGATCGACCCTGGGTGAACCCCACAGACGGCCATGACGAAAGGGAGAGTCGAGAGCGCTGCCGCAGCATCTCCCTTGGCGTCAGCCAGGGTTCCGAAATTCTGGCAGACGAGTGTGTTTGCAGCAGGCTAAACTTCGGGATCCGGGTTGGGCTTTCTTGGGCACCGTGAAAAGCAGAACAAGCCTAGAGGGCGTGCAAATAATTAAATTTTACTGATTTTTCGCCTCGACAAATTCTAAAATTTATGGATTATTTTATTAATTATCGGGCCATCTATGCCTTTAGCCTTCTCGTTTTTTCAAACTAGCTTTCTCAAGTCCAGGCCTCCTGAGACCGTTCAGGAGGATCCTGCACCGCAGGAAGTTTCACCGCCTGCTGAAAGCTCGGACGAAGGCCAGAAAGAGCGATCAACGCCCATCAGCCCCTTTCCCGTTACCTCTGCGTTTGCGGGTTCCCCCCTCAACTGGCATGAGGATCATTTCCCGATTTTGCCTGCGGAAACGGTTCTCATTCAACCAGTTGCAGACGCTTTGACAACACGCACGCCGCTTCCTGCTGAAGACTCCGAAGCAGCCAATCTTCAGTCGCAAGAGCCACCGCCACTGGTCAGGCTGCCTGAGCCAAAGGTGGCCAGAGGGGCAGGCATCGCCGCCGTCGCCGTCAGCCAGAGCTCCCAGCAGGCACCGCCGCTGAATAGCAAAGGGGCCTTTCCTGCCGCGGTGAAGGCCGAAATGACGAAGCCAACCCCGGAGATCGAGCCGCAAGCCCCCTCCAAGGAGGCTTTGGAGACTCTACGCACCGAAATCATGGGGGAGATCGAGCAGGTGAAGAACGATCTCTTTGGTGCCGTGATGGGCGTCAGTGCCCTGAAAGATCGCTTGGATGGCCTGGAGCAGCAGGTGGCTGCCCTTCCTCCCCCTCCCGTCGTGGACGTGCCTTCGCGTCAAGAGGTTGAGCAATGGTCTGCTACATGGCTGGGTGGCGAGTTAGAGCCTGCCCTGGAGCGCGCTCTCGTGCCGTTGCTTGAGAAAATCGCCCAAAAAAGCGGCCTGCGATTGCCTTTCACCCCGGCGGATGCCGCCACAGCGCTTTCCCAACCTCCCGTCATTCTCACCTGCACACCCGTATGAACTCCCTGCGCATCCGCATCATGCTCCCGCTCGTGCTATTTGGCTGGCTGCCAGCCATCGGCACCGCGCGTCTGCTCGGCCATTCCTTCGACTGGTTTTTTAGCTCTCAAGGATTTATTCTTTTCGCGGGGGTTTTTATCACGGGATACCTCATCAGTGGCTGGGCACTGAAGCCGGTGGCCGCCGTCATGAACGGGACCGCATCCATCCTGCGGGGCATTCCTCCTGCCAAGGAGGTGTCAGATTGGTTGCCGCAGGACTTCTGGAAGCTGCGCTGCGATATCAACATGCTCTTTGCCAAGCATCGGCAGAGCCTCAACGCCGCTGAAACCCACGCCAGCCAGACCGCCCAGCGCCTTCTGAACGCGGAGCGCCTCTTGCGTGAGGCATTCACCGCACTTCAGGGCATCTTTTCTGCCAGCGATGAAGGCGTGGCCGTCATTGATGCCAATGGTGCGATCATCGCCTCAAACGCGAGGCTGGATGAATTTCTCGGGCGTCCCATTGAGCAGATTGGCGGCCGTGATGCTCGCCATTTGATGGAGGCGCTCGCTTCTCGCTTTGCTGACAAAGAACGCATCACCCAGTGGATCTCCGCCACGTCTGCGGATCCTACTTTGCGCGACCAAGTCGAAGCAGAGACCACCGGCGAAACGCCACGTGTTTTGTCTCTGCGCACCGCCCCGATGCTGACGGAGTCTGGAGAGGTCATCGGACGCCTCTGGATGGTGCGTGATTGCACAGAGATCAAGGGGCTGAAAACCCAACTCCGTGAGTCTCAAAAACTGGGCACGATTGGCCAACTGGCAGGGGGAATCGCCCATGATTTCAATAACATGCTCACGACCATACGGGGAAATCTGACGCTTGCAGAACTTTCACCCGGAGCCGCTAGCACGGATGTGCGCGACAAGCTCTCCAACGCCAATCAGGCCACCCAACGCGCAGCGGACCTCGTGAAGCAGTTGCTATGCTACTCACGGCGGAGCTCTGGGGCACAGGTGCGCAAGGTCACCAATCTGAAAAAGCTCCTGGCGGATGTGCAGGGGCTCCTCCGCCATAGTTTGGATCCCCGTGTCACCGTGCGCGTGCGCGCTGGCATGGAGGCGTCTTTTGCTCTGGCAGATGCCATGCAGATGGAGCAGGTCGTGCTAAATCTTTGCCTCAACGCACGCGATGCCTTGCCTGCGGAAAACGGCATTATTGAGATTGGCATCGAAAACGTCACCCATCCCAACCCAGGTGGCGAGGCGGGTGAATTTGTCGTCATCGCGGTGCGTGATAACGGCCAGGGCATCCCTGAAGAGATGCGCCACCGCATTTTTGAGCCCTTTTTCACGACCAAAGGCGGGACAAACGGCACCGGACTGGGCCTTAGCATGGCGCAGGACATCGTTCGTGAACACGGGGGTTGGATCGAGTTTGAAAGCGCTGAAGGCAAGGGCACGGAGTTCCGTGTCTTCCTGCCCCGTGCGAGCGATCCTGAAAACATTGATGACGAATTGCCAGACATGGATCCGCGGCAGTATCAAGGAGCTGCAGGACAGCGCGGTACCATCCTCGTGGTGGATGACGAGGCCCCCGTGCGCTCCATCGCTGTGAACATGCTGAACTTCCTCGGCTACCGCGTCCTGGAGGCCGGGGACGGGCAGCAGGCGCTAGACATCATTTTGCGTAGTGGAGAGAAAATCGATGCCCTTCTACTAGACATCTACATGCCTAAACTGAGCGGACGGGATACCTTCAAGCAACTGCGCGCCGCAGGCAATGACATCCCCGTGGTGGTCTGCTCAGGCTTTGTCATTGATCCAGATGAGTTCACTATCCTTGGGGAAGGCCGCTGCCCGCCCGTGGACATCATGCTCAAACCCTACGCGCTGGAAGCCCTCAGCAGATCTATGGCAAAGGCCGTGCGCACGGCGCAACCACCTGAAACATTTGCTCGGCCAATGAGCCCCATGCTCTCTGCCTAATCCATTCTCCCTCCCGCAGCCACACCGCCGGGGCATGAATTGCGCACGCCGCACATGCCCCGGTGCTTTTTTTTAACGCAGCAATCCTGCGCAGGCAGACTCCGTTTCTGTGAAAAATCGGGCACAGACGCACTTCATCCGCCCGGTGGGCGCATCTTGGCGTAAGCTCCTCACCATGCGCCCCCGCCTGCCACTTTTCCCCTACCTCACCCTGGCCCTCTACGCCGCTCTTTGGGCCTACCTTGACTTCCGTCCTGAGTTAGAGAGGAATCTCAAAGGCTGGTTGCTGATGCTGAGCACGCTGCTGACAGCTCTTCTTTTGTTAGCGTGGTTTTTTTGCTCGCGAAGATTTAGCGGTCGCACCCGCCTCGCCGGGCTTGGGATCACCC
>JAIWOJ010000363.1 GCA_020216965.1 Prosthecobacter sp. | reverse complement strand
CACCTTCCAGCCCAGAGCGCACTCCGTCAATGTCGTCTCCCGCGATGGCCGTGGCCTCTGGCCGCTAAAGCGCGTGCATGAGCAGGGTTTTTTTGAAGGTGTCCTCGGCTCAAGCTCCCAGGTTGACACCCCCCTCCCCTTGATAGAATCTCCAAAAAATGAAATCGAACCCACAAGCTCTGAACAGCATCCTCCTGTTCTCTCCAAAAGATCGCGCCAAGATCACCAAGCAGCGGCTGAACAACTCGCGCGCTGCCTTCAATCTCACGCGAGAGCAAGCGCACATGCAGATTTCGCGGAACGGCTCCGTCAAGAGTCCGAATCCTTATTATCGTGGGCATGTGAAAACGGATGGCTGATTGAGGACTTTGCCCTTCAGGGGGAACTCTCCAAGCATCGGGAGTTGGATGGTGGCAGCGAGCATCAAGTGTTTTTCGATTCGTCGAGCGGACGAGTGTTGAAGCTCACCCGACCGCCCACTTTTGGGGCACGGGGGGATGCAGCCACCTACCTCCTCAATCTCTTAGCGATCAATCGACAGTTTTGTGATGATATTCTCCTGGAAGGCATCATCCAGAATCAGGCCGGTGTCAGCATTCTCACCAGCCAGCCTTTCATTCTTGGGGACTGTGCGACGGATGAGCAAATTCGTCATTTTTTAGCCACTGCTGGCTTCGTGCCTGACGAGCAGCCCTACTCTTACAAGCACCCGCAGACCGGTATTCTGGTGGCTGATGCACGCGGGGCCAATGTGCTGGCCGATGCTGACGGTGGCATTTACCCCATTGATCTTCACCTGCTATGGCCTGGGCATGACCTCGCAGAACTAGCCTTCGGGCAAAATCTGGATGCCTCCCCATCGCCCATGGGAGGGGTGGAAAATCTTGCCTACGATCTTGAGATCAAGACCTTGGATGGCCTGACGTATCGTCAGGCAGACCCCTACTCCTTTGGCACGCTTCTGGGGGAACAGGATCTTTATTTCTTTAAAGAAGGCACCCATCAAAAGCTCTGGGACTGCCTAGGGGCACACCTCAAGACCCTCGGCGGGGTGGAGGGCGTGCAGTTCGCCGTCTGGGCACCCAATGCGCGCCGTGTCTCCGTGGTTGGCGACTTCAATCACTGGGATGGCCGTGTGCATCCCATGCGCAACCGAGAAGGGGTCTGGGAGATTTTCATCCCCGGCCTACAGGAGCTGGCCCATTATAAATTCGAGGTCCTCGGCGCTGAGGGGGGCCTGCACCTGAAGAGTGACCCCTTTGCCTTCTTCGGCCAGCATGGCACACAGACGGCTAGCCTGGTGTTTAACCTCGACCGTTATGGCTGGGGGGATCAGGAGTGGATGCGCCAACGCGCTGCCACCGACCTCTACCACGCGCCCATGAGTATCTATGAAGTCCACCTGGGCTCCTGGAAGCGCATCCCCGAGCAGAAAAACCGCCCTAAAAGCTACCGAGAGCTAGCAGACGACCTCATCCCTTATGTGAAGAGCATGAACTTCACACACATTGAACTGATGCCCGTGGCAGAGCATCCGTTTGATGGCTCCTGGGGCTACCAAATCACCGGTTACTTTGCCCCCACCAGCCGTTTTGGGAATCCAGATGAGTTTCGTGAGTTTGTGGACCGCTGCCACCAGGCTGGCATCGGCGTTTTGCTCGACTGGGTGCCCGGCCATTTCCCAAAGGATGCCTTTGGCTTGGCGCGCTTTGATGGCACCTGCCTCTATGAACACGCCGATCCCCGCCAGGGAGAGCACCAGGACTGGGGCACCCTGATTTTTAACTACGGGCGTGCAGAGGTAAAAAATTTCCTCATCGCCAACGCCCTCTACTGGCTAGAAGAATTCCACATCGACGGCCTGCGCGTCGATGCCGTGGCCTCCATGCTATACCTCGACTACTCCCGCAAACCCTGGGCGTGGGTTCCCAACAAGTATGGCGGGCGCGAGAATCTAGAGGCCATCGACTTCATGCGTGAACTGAACCGCCTGGCCTATGAAAAGCACCCCGGCTGCACCATCATCGCTGAAGAAAGCACGGCCTGGCCCGGAGTCTCCAAGCCTACCGATACAGGCGGCCTAGGATTTGGCTTCAAATGGAACATGGGCTGGATGAACGACACCCTCCGCTACATGGAGGAGGATCCTGTCCACCGGAAATATCATCATGGCGAGGCGACCTTCTCCATGCTCTACGCCTATGATGAGAACTTCATCCTCGTGCTCAGCCATGATGAGGTGGTGCACGGCAAAGGGAGCCTCATCAACAAAATGCCGGGTGATCGCTGGCAAAAGTTCGCCAACCTACGGATGCTCTATGGCTGGATGTGGGCTCACCCAGGGAAAAAGCTGCTTTTTATGGGCGGGGAATTCGGCCAATGGCAGGAATGGAGCCACGAGCGCAGCCTAGACTGGCATCTTTTTCTAGGAGAGGAGCACGCTGCAATGCAGAAGCTGGTGCGTGACCTCAACTGGCTCTACATCACCCGCCCCGCCATGCACGCCCTGGACCATGAGGGCGGCGGCTTTCAGTGGCTGGATGCCAGCAATGCAGATCATAGCATCTTTGCTTTCATGCGCAGGTCCCCCTGCGGCGATGTCGTCTGCTGTGTGGTGAATGCCACGCCCGTCCCAAGAAAAGGCTACCGCGTCGGCGTGCCAGAGCCAGGCAGCTACCGTGAACTGGTGAATACCGACGCACCCGGCTATGCGGGCAGTGGCATGACCAATCCCCTGGCCATGCCCGCTGGACCGACGCCGTGGCAGGACCAGCCCTGGAGCATCCTCATCGATCTACCTCCTTTGGGCACCGTTTGGCTGGGCAAGTGACGTCGGGCACCACGCCCTCCCCGTGGTTTTTCTGATCGTCATCAGGGGCGCTTTCCCCCTTGCCTGAGCCAGCATCCCCCGCCATGCATCGGGCCGCCCATGACCCGCCAAGAAAATCTGGAAACCTTCTTCCGCAACGGACGCACCGTCATCCTTCCCCTGGATCACGCCTGCGCCATCCCCGTCCCCGGCCTGGAAAACCCATTTGAGATGATCGACAGCGTCAGTCCCTATGTGGATGGCTACGTCATCAACCTCGGCGTTGCCATGCGCGCCGCAGACTCCATGGCGGGCAAAGGCATCTGCCTACGCACAGATACCTACAACACCCGCAGCACCGGAGAAGGCGCAGGCTCCGTGAACGTCTATGGTGTGGAAGAGGCAGAAATGGTCGGGGCCAATGCCGTCATGAACATGCTGTATCCTGGCGGTGCCAATGAGCGCATCAATTACCAAGAAGTCGCCGATCTCATCCGCAGCAGCTTTGACCTAGACATACCTACCATCATTGAGGCACTGCCCGTCGGTCTCGGCCAGAGCGCCCACTACACGCTGGAAAATGTTCGGTTCGCCGCACGCCTTGCCGCCGAGCTCGGCGCAGATGTCGTCAAAGTCCCCTACCCCATCGATGCGGGCCCTGGAGACTTTCGAAAGGTCACCGAGAGCTGCTTCATCCCCGTCATCATCCTTGGCGGTGCCGCCATGAATGACGACGCCAGTCTCCTCAAAATGGTAGAAGATGCCATGGACGCAGGTGCCGCCGGCATCGCCATCGGGCGGAATGTCTGGCAGCACAAAAGCCCCGCCGCCATCGCCCGCAGCCTTGCCGCCATCGTCCATGAGGAAGCCTCCGCTCTCGAGGCGCTCGCCCTTCTGAAAGAACCTCTA
>JAIWOJ010000362.1 GCA_020216965.1 Prosthecobacter sp. | reverse complement strand
AGTCACGGTCTGCGACGGTGGTCAGCCCCACGGCATTGTAGGCGCGGAAGAGCTCCAGCGTGCGGCGGTAGGTGTCTGCCTCTGTGGGGCTACGCATCGCGTTCGGGGCTTTGACGTTGTGGCTCAGGCTACGCAACAGCCCGGTTGGCTCTCCTTGCGCGTCCACTTCCATCCGGCCCTCACTGCCCTCTGGGGGGCGGTAGTCGCGTGTGTAGCCGCCCAGCTTGAGGGCTTGGCTGTTCAGCATCGAATCCGGCCCGGTGGAAAAGACCACCGGATTCTCTGGGGCCACGCGGTCCAGCTCCTCGCGCGTGGGATAGCGTTTTTCCTCCAGCCGCGTGATGAATACCTGGCGCACGAGCACCAGTTCGCCTGGCTTTGAAGCTTTCACCCGATCGGAAATGTAGGCGAGCACTTCGGCGATCGTTTCCATGGTGGGAATCTCGTGGTCAAACTCCGTCATCGCTGCCCCCGGATGAACATGGGAATCCATCAGGCCAGGCAGCAGCGTCTTTCCGCCTAGATCTGTGAGGGTGGTGCCCTCTCCCTGGAGCGCCAGTATCTCCTCATTGCTCCCTACGGCAGCGATCCGCCCATCGGCATCCACGGCCACTGCCTCGACGATGCGGTTAGCGCGATCCAGCGTGATGACACGGCCATGATGCAGGATGAGGGTGGGAGCCGCGCATAGCGGCAAAGGTAGAGCTAGGGCGATGAGTGCTGCTTTCACGGCCTAGAAAACGCCATGGCAGGGATGGATTTCGGATTTTTTGCGCGCCCGGCTTACTTCTCTAAAAGCTGACTCATTCAGGGGCTGTGAGGTCGCTCAGGGGGCGGCTTCGTGGGGACGTCAGCTAGCCACGAGATCATAGCCGCGCCAGTCTTGGATGGTGACTTCGGCGAAGCTGCCGACGGGGAGCTTTTTATCCACAAAGACGGTGGTATCGATGTCCGGGGCGTCCATCTCACTGCGGGCAGTGCCCGGCTCGTCCACCAGGACGCGCATCTTCCGGCCCACCAGGCGCTGGTTCACCTGCTGGACACTGCGCTGGATGGCGCGCATGGCCTCGTTCCACCGGGCTTTGCGGGTCATGTGGTGGATGTGGCCTTCCATCTTATCGGCACGGGTGCCTTCTTCGCGGGAGTAGTTGAAAACACCTGCACGCTCGAATTTTTCATCCTCAATGAACTGCAGCAGTTCATTAAAGTCTGCCTCCGTCTCGCCGGGGAAGCCGACGATGAAGGTGGTGCGGATGGCGATGCCAGGGATGCCTGCACGGATGCGCTTGAGCAGGTCGCGGATGTAGGCACCGCCGGTTTCACGACGCATGAGGGTGAGCATGTTGTCGCTGATGTGCTGGAGCGGCATGTCAATGTAGCGGGCCACCTTGGGACTTTCCGCGATGGCGGCGATGAGGTCATCACTCCAGTGCGCCGGGGGGGGGTAGAGCGGGCGGATCCAGAAATCACCGGGGATGGCATTCAGCGCGCGGATGAGGGTGCTCAGGGATTCGCCCTTGCTGCTGTCCACGCCCGAGGTGGGCTTGGGGCGCTCGCCCTCCCATTTGTCCATGCCAAAGTAGGTGGTGTCTTGGGAGATGAGGTTGATCTCCTTGACGCCGCTTTTCACGAGCTGCTCTACCTCCCGCACCACGCTCTCCTGCGTGCGGCTGCGGTGGCGGCCGCGGATCTTCGGGATGATGCAGAAGGAGCAGGGGTGGTTGCAGCCTTCGGCGATTTTCACATAGGCCATGTGCTTCGGCGTCAGGCGGAAGCGCGGCGTGTCGTAGTCAGGAATGTATTGCGGCCCCTTGGTCACCAG
Source organism: Prosthecobacter sp. (assembly GCA_020216965.1). Taxonomy (GTDB): domain Bacteria; phylum Verrucomicrobiota; class Verrucomicrobiia; order Verrucomicrobiales; family Verrucomicrobiaceae; genus Prosthecobacter. The sequence goes on along the minus strand of JAIWOJ010000362.1, from coordinate 1,901 downwards.
GTTTTCTTGCTCGTGGTCCTTCACGCCGACGAGGTTCTGGATGATGGGGGCGACCTGGGTGATCTGGTCTAGCCCGATGAAGGCATCTACCTCGGGCATCAGCGCGGGCAGTTCCTCGCGGAAACGCTGGGAGAGGCAGCCGGCCACGATGATCTTTTGCTTCTTACGCTTCTTCGATTCACCACGGGCGTCCACGGCTTCGTGGATGGCACCGACGGACTCCTTTTTTGCCATGTCGATAAAGGAGCAGGTATTGATGATGATCACATCTGCGAGGTCTGGCTCAGGGGTCATCGCCATGCCAGCCTGCTGGAGGTGACCGACCATGATTTCGGAGTCGATGAGGTTTTTGGCGCAACCGAGGGAGACGAGGCCGACTTTGATCATAAAAAATGCGAGAGGGGGGCGGGAAAAAGGGCGCGCAGAATACGAACAAACCCAAGGGAAGAAAGGGAAACCTGCACCGTAATCCGTGCTGCCATGAAGCTCCTCCTCGCCCTCCTCACCTTTGCTGCCGCTGTCCAAACCATCCCTGCGAACGCCGTGGAGCCTGGGGAAAAACTGCGCATCATCGTCTTCGGCGCGCATCCTGATGATGCTGAATATAAAGCGGGCGGCACAGCGGTGAAATGGGCGCGGCTAGGTCATGAGGTGAAGCTGGTGTCTGTGACCAATGGCGACATTGGGCACTGGAAAGAGGCAGGCGGGCCGCTGGCCCAGCGCCGCGCGGCCGAGGCAGCAGCTTGTGCCAAAAAGCTGGGCGTCACCTCCCAGGTGCTGGACATCCATGATGGCGAGCTGCTACCGACGCTCGAAAATCGCCGTCTGATCACCCGCGTGATTCGCGAGTGGCGCGCAGACGTGGTCATCTCCCACCGCCCTTGGGACTACCACCCTGACCACCGCTATGTGGGCATCCTCGTCCAAGACGCCGCCTTCATGGTCACCGTGCCCTTTTTCTGCCCGGACGTGCCACCGCTGGAGAAGAACCCCGTCTTCCTCTACTCCAGCGACGGCTTCCAGAAGCCCTATCCCTTCCAGCCAGACGTCGCCGTGGCCCTGGACGATGTTTTTGACCAAAAGCTAGATGGCCTCCATGAACTCACCTCCCAGGCCTATGAGGGCGGTGCCAACGGCTCTGCCGAGCATGTGGAAAAGGTGGTCCCACCCGCCAGCGATGAGGCTGCGCGCCGTGCCTGGCTAAAGCGCCGCTGGGGGGCACGCCAGGGCAGCGAGGCCGATCGCTTCCGCGAACTGTTGGTGAAATTTTATGGGCCAGAGCGCGGCAAGGCGGTGAAATATGCCGAGACCTTCGAGATCTGCGAATACGGCACCCGCCCAGACGAGAAGACTCTGAGGCGGCTGTTTCCTTTTTTCGACTGATGCGTCGCCAACTTCGCCGCATCGCAGTCTTGAGAGTCATGCCGCCTTTTGCTGGCAAACATCAAACCTAAAACCATGAATGGAAAAGCTGCTAGATCAGCGCGGACGTTGATAGGATCAACCCATGACGGGCAAAACGGTCCTTGGTGAGGTTCATGGGAATAATCAGAGCCATGGTGCCGCCGGAAGCGTTCGGGCGCGGTATCCACCGCGTGCCTACCAGCGTCCGGCGGCCCGTTTTAGGTTTGCCTGTGCTGCCACAGGGCGGGACGCGGGCCGGTTCCATCCAGGGTGGATCGTCCGATCCGGGGCGGGTGGAGCTGGGGCGGGGCGGAAGCCCAGGTTGTTGTTGCGGATGCCTGGCTCATTGCTGTTCCGGTTGGCCGCGCGGCAGTTGGCGGCGTTGTTGTTCCACGAGCCGCCGCGGTTCACGCGGTTGACGCCCTGGCCAGCGCCCGGCGTCTCTGATGCCAGGTGGCTCCCTCTTTGGCGGAGGCACAAACCGCCTGCGCCCGGCG
>JAIWOJ010000361.1 GCA_020216965.1 Prosthecobacter sp. | reverse complement strand
CAGGCCAAGAATATTCACCGTGTTCTTGGACTGTGTCAGGCCAAGAATATTCACCGTGTTCTTGGACTGTGTCAGGCCCGACTCCACCGTCGCGAAACCTAGGTGCATGATGAAGACCAAAGCGGCAGCGATCATCATCCAGAGGTTGTTGGTGGTGAACAGCTCCACAGAGGGGCCTTCGTCGGCTGCAGGCGCGGGCTCGGCTGGCGCAGGCTCCGCGGGTGCGGGAGCAGGCGCGGCTTCGGCGGCAGGAGCCGGTGCGGGAGCGGGCTCAGCGGCAGCAGGCGCTGGAGGTGGTGCGTCTTGGGCGTGTGCCAGGGGCTCGACAGTGAGCCCCCAGAGGGTTGCGGCCGCCGCAGCGGCAACCAGACATCCAGTCCATTTATGTTTGGTCAGCATAATCTAGGGTTGTGTTTGTTTTGGTGTGTGTTGGCGGCTCTTTGAACCGATTCCAAAACCCATAAAGCAGGGGGCGTGCCAATTTCCGTTTCCTGCCTCGCAAGAATTTTTCGGAGGACCTGCACGCCTTTCAACTTTGGGAAAAAATCCTGCACACGAGAGCCAGCAGACGGCTTTCCTGGGCCAGGTGTTACCCAGCATCATTTGGGGCGTTTCAGTCATCATGCCTCTGCCTTCGGCTTCAGACCGCCGCCATGACTTGGACGCGCTGCGTGCCTTTGCCATGCTGCTAGGCATCGCGCTCCATGCGGCACTCTCGATGACAGGCGGGCTGTGGATGGTAATAGACACGCGTAGTAGCGGTTTGTTTTTTCTCTTTGTCAGCGCCGTGCATGGCTTTCGGATGCCGCTGTTTTTTCTACTGAGCGGCTTTTTTACTGCGATGCTGTGGCGGCGGCGTGGTCTGCGGGCCTTGCTACGGCACCGTTTCCAGCGGGTGTTTTTGCCGCTGCTGCTGGGCATGGTGACGGTGGCGCCACTGATGTTTTGGCTAGGAGCCAAAGCGGCTGAGCAAGGTGCTCAGAACGATGCTTCTCGACCTCCTAGCCTATGGCGGGCCTGTGCCACGGGGCAGATGGAGCAGGTGCGCGCTTTTCTAAGCCAAGGCGGATCGCTGGACGTACCCGACCCCGTGCTGGGGATGACACCCCTGTCCCACGCCACGCTGCACGGGCGCGATGAAGTGGTGCGCCTCTTGCTGGAAAAGGGGGCCAAGGTCCAGGGGTGTAACCGCGATGGCGGCACCGCCTTACATCTAGCGGCCTTCCTCGGACGGGGGGATATTTCTCGTGCCCTGTTGGCTGCTGGCGCGGACAAGGATGCACGCAATGTCCGTGGGGAGACTGCCCTGGATGCCACGCGCGTGGACATGGGGCTCACTAGAATGATGGCTAGGATGATCAAGCTAGAGCTGAATGAGGAGGCGGTGCGTTCTGGCCGTCATGAGGTGCGACGGGTGCTCGGAGCCGCGCCGGAATCAGAGGAGCGGTCACGTCCACTGCTGCGTGTGTGGCTTTTTGCCACACAAGTGCCGGTGTTTAGTCATCTATGGTTTCTGTGGTTCCTAGGTTGGCTGCTGGTCGGTTTTTCTCTCTGCGCCTGGGTGACTAGGCGGCTGGGATGGCAGCTTGGCTACCAACGTTGGGTGGTCTCAAATTGGCGCTGGCTGTGGCTGCTGCCTGGGACGCTGGTGCCTGCTTGGCTGATGGGCCAAGGGATGCCGCGCTTTGGGCCAGAGACGAGTTCTAGCCTGCTGCCACCTGCACCGTTGCTGGCCTATTACGCCGTCTTCTTCGCCTTTGGGGCTCTCTATTATGATGCGGGGGATGATCAGGGCACTCTAGGTAAGCGCTGGAAGCTGACCCTCCCCTTGGCGCTCGGCATGATCTTTCCGGCTGGGCTGGCGCTGACCTATGCACGGCGCTCCCCCGCTCTGCTAGCTGTGCTTTTTCAGGGGTTGTATGCCTGGCTGATGTGCTTTGGCCTGATGGGCCTCTTCCGTGCCCTCGTCCCCGCAGAGAGACCTTGGCTGCGCTATCTTTCGGATGCCTCATACTGGATGTACCTAGCACATCTGCCCCTGGTAGTGGCAGCGCAGCTTTGGCTGCGTGATCGGCCCCTGCCAGCCGGGATCAAATTCACGCTGATCTGTGCGGGCACCTTGGCCGTGCTGCTTGCCAGCTATGCAGGGCTGGTGCGTCACACCTGGCTAGGAAGGCTGCTCAATGGACAGAAACCCGCGCCTGGCAGGTCACTGGCCTGAGGATGCCTGTTTCATCCAGCGATGACGGCAGCGCGGGCATTTTCCTCCGCACCGGTCTTCTCTAGATAGTAGTCATAACCGCCGCTGTAGGGGGTGACGACGCCTGCATTGATGTGCAGCACCTTGGTGGCTAGGCTGCGGATAAAGTGCACGTCGTGAGAGATAAAAACGAGGGTGCCCTCAAACTTTTGTAGCGCCAGGATGAGCCCCTCAATGGCCCAAATGTCCAGGTGGGTGGTGGGTTCGTCCATGAGCAGGAGGTTGGGCGGGTCCACGAGGAATTTCACGAGGTTCAGTCGGCTCTTTTCACCGCCGCTGAGCACTTTGCATTTTTTATACACGTCCTCACGCTTGAAGAGGAAGCTCCCCAAGATGCTGCGTGCATCATCCTCACGCAGTTCAGGGGCGCAGCGTTTGATTTCCTCCAGCACACTGCATTCGGGGTCCAGCGTATCGGCGCGGTGCTGGCTAAAGTAGCCCATCTTCACGTTGGTGCCAAATTTGCGCTCGCCCTTCTGAAAGGGCACCACGCCAGCCATGATTTTGATGAGGGTGGATTTGCCCGCCCCGTTTGGGCCCACGAGTACGGTGCGCTCGCCTTTTTCGATCTCCAAATCCAGCCCCTGGTAAATTTTCTTTTCGCCGTAAGCCTGGTGAATGTCGATGAGCTGGATGACGCGCTGCCCGCTGCGCTGGGGCTGGGGGAAGTTAAAGCGAAACGCCTTCTTCAGCGGCCTAGGCCGGTCCAGCTTCTCCATTTTTTCTAGCTGACGCTCACGGCTTTGTGCCTGGGCAGCTTTGGAGGCCACGGAGCGGAAGCGGTCAATAAACTCCTGAATTTCTTCGATTTCTTTCTGCTGGTTTTTCCAGGCTTGGTAGGCGCGCTCCCAGGCTTCTTCCTTCTGCTTCAAGAAGCTGGAGTAGTTGCCCGTGTAGGCCACGAGTTTCCCCTCATCAATGTCATAGACGGTCTCGATCAGCTCATCCATGAAATCGCGATCGTGAGAGATCAGCAGGATGGCTCCAGGGTAGTTTTTGAGATAGTTGCGGAACCAGAGCAAGGAGAGCAAATCCAGATGGTTCGTTGGCTCATCGAGCAGGAGAAGATCCGGCTCAATGACCAAGAGCCGTGCCAGGTGCGCACGCATGACCCAGCCCCCTGAATACTCACGCGCAGGACGGTGAAAGTCCTCTTCCTTGAAGCCAAAGCCCTTGAGGATTTTTTTGCACTTGGCCTCGGCCTGCGGGTCATTCAGGGCCTCGTGGAGGGAGTGAGCCTGATTGTACTCCGGTGCTGCCACATCACCGCGCGCCTCGTGCTCCTTGAGGATGGTCTCCAGCCGCTGCAGCTCACCCGCACGGCCGGTCGCGATGTCGAGCACGGTCTCGTCCCCCACAGGCTCACTTTCTTGCGGTAGGAAGCCGAGCGTCGTCCACTCATCGCGGATGATTTCACCGCTATCTGGCGTGTCATGCCCGAGGATCAGGGAAAAAAGCGTGGAC
>JAIWOJ010000360.1 GCA_020216965.1 Prosthecobacter sp. | reverse complement strand
GACACCTCCAGGTAGCTGCCCTGGCCGGGTGCCCACACCTCGATGTCATAGGTCTTGGTGGAGCCAAAGCCGATGTCGCCCGTGCACAGCTCGATCACCCGGTAGTGCAGGCCCAGCAGCTGCAGCACCTTCTCCGCGTTCGCCGTCAGGCCCTCCAGCTCCGCCATGCTCGTCTCCGGCTTGGTGATCTTCACCAGCTCCACTTTATCAAACTGGTGCATGCGGATCAGCCCACGCGTGCCCAGGCCGGCGCTGCCCGCCTCCCGGCGGAAGCAAGGCGTGTAGGCCACATAGTTCACCGGCAGTTGATCCGCCCTCAGGATCTCCTCCCGGTGCAGATTCGTCACCGGCACCTCCGCCGTCGGGATCAGGTAAAGATCATCCGTCGGGCTGTGATACACCTGGTCGCCAAACTTCGGCAGTTGCCCCGTGCCCACTAGGCACTCCGGCTTCACCAGGTGCGGCACATTCACCTCCGTGTAGCCATGCTGGGTGCTGTGCAGGTCCAGCAGGAAATGGATCAGCGCCCGCTCCAGCCGCGCCCCGGCCCCGCGATAGACGGCAAAGGCGCTGCCCGTGATGCGTGCCCCGGCCTCAAAGTCCAGGATGCCCAGCGCCGCGCCCAGCGCCGTGTGGTCCTTCGGCGGAAAGTCAAACGGCGGCGGCGTGCCCCACACGCGCACCACGGGGTTCTCCTCCGCGCTGTGCCCCACTGGGCAGGCCTCGTGCGGCAGGTTGGGGATGCCCAGCATGATGTCCCGCTGCCGCGCATCCGCCGCGTCCGCCTCCTGGCCGATCTGCTCGATGCGCGCATTGATGCCCTTCACCTCCGCCTCCAGCGCGCTCGTGTCCTGGCCGTTCTTGCGGCCCAGGCCGATTTCTTTGGACAGGCGATTGCGCTCTCCCTGCAGCTTTTGGCGCTCCGTCTCCGCCGCCCGCCGGGCGGTATCGATGGCTAGCACCTCATCCACCAGCGCGGCGTAGGAGCCGCCACGGTTGGCGAGGCGTGCTTTGACGAGGTCAGGATTCTCACGGAGCAGGCGGATGTCGAGCATGGCAAAGGGGCGCGGAGGCTAGGCAGTGATGCCGCGCTGGCAAGAAGAGCCTGCGGGTTTGGGGAAAAGCAGCAGGGCTTGCGCCTCAAAATGGCAGGGCGCTTTGTCCGACAGGAATCACAACATGGTCAGGATGTGCAGGTCTGAAAAAATCCTGCTCATCCTGTGCATCATCGAAATCCTGTGACCTCGGCCATGATGGACAATCCGTCGCCGGTTCGATGCGCACGCCCAGCCCCGGTGCCTCTCCCAGGAGAAGCAGGGTTGCAATCCAGGCCGCCCACTTCAACAGTCATGCTAATGCACACTGAACCCTCAACATTGTGGGAAGTCTCCGCTCAACTCGGCTTCAACGAAGCCCTGCAGGACGCCGACGACCCCCGCTATGTCGATACCAGCCCAGCCCGGGAGCTGGGCTACACCGCGCTGTTCCGCGACCTCGGCGTGAATCTGCAAAGTCAGCAGATCGCCCAGAACCATCCCAGCAAATACGTCCTCTTCTGCGGCCACCGGGGCACTGGCAAAAGCACCGAACTCCGCCGCATCCGCCAGCAGCTGAACAAGCCCGGCCTCTTCAAGGTCATCCTCATTGATGCCGGCCAGGATGTCGGCCTGGACCTGAACAACCTGGAATACCCCGATGTCTGCCTCGCCCTCGCCCGCGCGCTGTGCGAGCAGCTGAAGGACGCCGAGGGCATCGTCATCGATCCCGTCTTCCTCACGCCGCTCGAAAAATGGTTCACCGAGCGCGTGCTCGTCACGGAGTCCTTCAAGGATTGGACCGGCGAGGCCACCACCGGGGCTGATGGTACCGGGGCTGATGGTAAATGGGGCATCCCCTTTCTCAGCGAATTTTTCCTCAAGTTCTCTACCACCTTCAAAACCGGCACCAAGCGCAAGGAGGAGGCCCGCACCATCCTCAAGTCCTCCTTCGGTGAATTCGCCGAGGCCTTCAACAAGCTCATCCTTCATGTGGAGGAGCGCATGGAGCGCACCTGGCAGGCCCGCAGGCTGCTCTTCATCGTCGATGGCACGGACCGCCTCACCGGCAAGGACAGCGACCGCTTCTTCATTGAGGACGTCTACCAGCTCCGCCAGCTGCGCGGCCTCTTCCTCTACTGCGCCCCCATCCACCTCGTCCACGCCTCCAGCGCCGTGCGCCAGGCCTTTGACCACATCTGCAAGGTGCCCGCCCTGAAGCTGGCGGACAAATTTGACCCCCGCCGTCCCGAGACCCGCGTGGAGCACCCCGAGGCATGGGATGTCATGCGCCAGCTCATCCTCAGGCGCGCCCCGGCCCGCTTTTTCCAGCCCGATCCCCTGGCCACCGGGGACTGGTCCACCGTCGATCACTTCATCCGCATCTCCGGCGGTCACCTGCGCGATCTGATCCGCCTGCTGAACTATGCCTTTCAAAACACCACCACGGATCTTTTCGACCTGCCCAGCGCCCAGGCGGCGGAAAAGAAGCTCGCCACCGACTACCGCCACATCCTCAAGTCCACCGACTACGATCGCCTGGCCCAGATCGACACTACCGCCGCTGACGCCAATGCCACGGACGAGGAAACGCGCGCGCTGCTCTACAACCTAGCCCTGCTCGAATACAACAGCTTCTGGTGGCAGTCCCATCCCGCCGTGCGCACCCTGCCCTCCTATCAGGCAGCCCTGGCAAAGCTCCCGCTCCCGCCGCCATGACGCCCCAGGCTCTCGCGCTGCCCAGACCTGCCCGCCCGTGGGCGCTGCACCCCGCGCACACGGCGGAGCTGCTCCGGCTGCGCCGCGCCCTGGAGGCCGCCCAGGGCCAGGGCTTCCGCCTCCTGTTGGCGGAGTGGAATCAGCTCCCCGAGCGCGATGGGCTCATCCGTTACCTAGCAGAAAACCACCCTGGCGGTGCCCAGCTCACCCTCACCCAGGACTGGCCTGCCGACTTCGCGGCGCTGCAAGCAGAGCTTGAATCCCTGGGCCGCAGCCATCCCTGGGTGCAGGTCCTCGGTTTTGAAAACTGGCGTCACACCCACCCGGAGGCCTTCCGGCAGTTCAACCACCGGCGGGAGGAGATCGCCGCCCGCTGCCCCGTCAGCCTCCTCTGGTGGCTCGTCCCGGATGACCTGCGCGCCATCGCCCTCCAGGCCCCAGACTTCTGGGCCTGGCGCACCGCCGTGCTCGATTTCACCCACGCCCCCGACCTGCCAGCCATCGCCCAGGCCCGGCTGGACATGACCCAGGGCCTGGCCCAGCCGGAAAAAGAGGCCCGCCTGGCAGAGATCCTGGCCTACCTCTCGGCGGAAAACCACACCACCTCTCCTGCCGCCGCCGCACTGCATCGTGAAGCCGGCGAAATCCTGGAATCCTTGGGCCGTTGGCAGGAAGCCGTGCAGCACCTGCAGGCCGCAGAGCAGCACTACCGCGCCGCTGATGACCCTCACTCCGCCGCACACACCCTGCGCCTTCTGGCACAAATCGATGAAAAACGCGGCCGGGTGGATGAAGCCCTGAAATGTCTGGAAACACAGGTGCTTCCCCTCTTCCAAAAACTTGGCGATGACCGCTCCGCCGCCATCACCCTCGGCCAGATCGCGCGGCTCCTCGCCGCCAAGGGGGAGGTGGACGCGGCGCTGGCCTTGCACCAGGAGATGCTGGGCATCTTTGAGGGCTTGGGGGACAAG
>JAIWOJ010000359.1 GCA_020216965.1 Prosthecobacter sp. | reverse complement strand
TCCTGCGTGCGTGGCTCTGGGCATAGCACCCAAAGTCTGCGCTGCATCTGCTGCGCGCGTGCGGCTACCAGTGCCACCGCAAAGCCATAGGCGTCTGGTGTCACATGATCAAAGACCACCGTCTTGCCTTGGCCCAGAGCTTGCAGTTTTTCAGCAAACTCCGGCACTCCCAGTACCGCCTGCACCAAGGCATGACATTCCATTCGGGCCTCTCCCAGGGAGGGAGAGGGACCCGTGGACTTGGGCGCGGCGGCGGGCTTTTTGCGCGGACGCGCCGCTTTCGGAGCCGGGGGCTTTTCTGAACTCAAAACAGGACCGTTGGAAACGCACGGCGGGCGCATCAGGACGCGGTCAAGCCTGGACGCAAGGACGAAACGCAGAGCAACTAAGCTGTCTTGGGCAGGCTTTGCTCAAAGAGGGTATAAAATTCGTTCTCTTCTGCGGTCTCACCATCTGCTTCCAGGATCTTTTTGAGGATTTCACAGGCTTCTTTCTGCGCCTTGGGGGTATCAAATGCCGCTGCGCACTCTGTCAGGTAGTCGATGGTCGCATCATCGCTCTCTGCGGCTTCGCGTGCCCTGGCAAAAGAAAGGTCGATAAAGTGCTGCTTTGGGATGCTGGATTTCCAGCCCTTTTTCACAAAGGTCTGCTGCAGAAGATCTTCCTCCGCTAGAGAAACATGAGCGTCTGCATAGATGGAAAGAGCTAGGAGATCAAAGAGGGCTTCGCGTTGTTGCTGAGTCATGATTACACCTTATCTCAACTGACAGGTTGGTAGATGTCGATCATGAAATCATGCGACGACTAGTCTTCTTGAAGAAGATCCCGTTGAGATCACAGCCTACCGCAAGGCTAAGCGCTTAGAGCCTCGCGGCAGCCAAGATGCACCGCGTTGCTCAGGCGTGAGGAACTTCGCGGTAGCTTCTTGGAGTGCTGTAGCCGCAGCTACCGCTTTTCTGTGGGTGGCTGCAGGAGCGATTCCGAGGCACGGCATTTGCTGCTTTTCAGGAGGTTCCAGAGCATGGGAGCCCTTACAGAAAGCGGCGGCGACTGCCGCACGTACTCCAAGACGCTTCGCGCTGTTCATGCGTCTGGAGCTTCGCGGCAGCGTCTTGGACTGCGGTAGCCGTCGCTACCGCTTTTCTGTGGGTGGCTGCAAAACAAGCACGGTCATTCTGAGACGCGGCGTTTGCTGCTTTTCGGATGGCTGCAAGAGCATCGTGCCCCCCAAAAGCGGCGGCGACTGCCGCGCGCACTCCAAGACGCTCTGCGAGTAGCTGGGCTATCGGGCTTAGTGATTGAATAAGAAAGCCGGGGAATTGATCAGGGCCCAGGCTAAATCCTGGGCGGCGGTCAGCCTTTTATTGCTGAGCTGTTTGCTGCTTAACTCTGCATCTCGGCGGAGCTGGACGAGCTTCGGGTCTAGCACGATGGGCTTTTGGGCGTCTGTGTGCTTTGCTTCAAGGGCGAGCAGGGTTTGATCTGGGGGAAGGGGATTGCGGGCGGTAGCAAGCGCTTTTTTCTGCGTCTGGTAGTCGCGGGATTGGGTTAGGAAGGCATCCGAGAGAGCGGCCTTTTGTTCGGGGCTGCGTTGATCGGCAGGCAGGCGGAGAGCATCTGCGATGATTTTCGGAGCACCAAAACGGATGGTGGGTGAGGTGGTGACCCAGAGGCGGAATTTACCGAGGTTGTATTTTCCGTTCTGGAAGAAGTGGGTGATCTGGATGTTCAGCGCAGCACCACCCTCAAAGTTCACGGGCTTGTCGAATTCAAAGACGGCTTCATGGCGGAAGCCACCTTCTGGGCTGACGGCCCAGCCGCGATCACGATTGCCTTTTTTAAGGGATTCAGTCACGGGAAAGTTCGCCTGTTCAAAGTCTGCTTTGGGGTTGCGAAGCGTGATGACCTGGCCGCCGCGTTTGGCGCGCTCGGCATCGGCAGGCTGGGCGCTGACGGTGATTTCACTGAGGACAAAATTACCATCGGGGGCAAGGCCAGGCCCGTTGTTGGGGAGGCGGTCATCAGGCAGGACTTCGAGCTTAATGGCGGTGATGCCTTTGAGTCCGGTGCGGGCTTGGAGCTGGTAATTCCCTGGGGAAAGCTGGCCGTTGGGCAGCGGGGTAGCGAGCAGACTCTTATCTGGCTGCGGCTCAAGTTTAGAGACTCCACCAGCACGGGTAACCTTGACGTCAAGAGGCTCCCAGAGCGTGGTGAGGTCTAGGTATTGCTCCCAGCGTGGCTGCTGGGTTGGGGCGGCCTCGGCAGCTTTTTTGACGGCTGCTTCAGCCTTTTGGATGGCGGCGAGGCGTGCTTCTTCCTGCTTTTTCCACTCAGGGGCCATTTTCGCTTTATAGGCTTCTAGCTCTTGTTTTGCAGCGTTGATGGCGGCGAGGCGCTCTGCTTCTGCTTTCTCAATGTGAGGCTTTTGCTCAGCCTCTTTGGCCTGCCACTCAGCGGTCAGTGCTTTGTGCTCAGCATCCATGCCTTCCATGCTAGCGAGGGCAGCGGCGGTTTCTTGGGCTGTGGGCAGCCGGTTGAGTACGCGAATGAAAATTTCCTCCACGAGCTTGCGATCGTCTGTGACTTCATTCGTCAGCTTAGCGATGGCGTTGTTGGGGTCGCTGATGGCATCGCCGACAGTTGGGCCTGACATGAGGGCCATGATGGGGCCTAGGTTCACGTCATTGCTGCGCTCACACTCACAAACAGACTCACGGGCGGGTTTGCCGAAGTTGGTCAGGAAGCCATCGGGCAGTTGGGTCTGGCCATCGATAAGCTGAGCAGCGCGGGTGCCTTTGGGCACGCCGGGGATGCTCGGCATACTGCCTGTGACGCTGAAGACGGAATCAAAAAGCACCTCGGCGGGCAATCGGCGGGCTTTGGCGTGGCTGTAGTTGACCTTGTCATCTTCGTTCCAGCGGTTGGTGGCTAGATCGAGCTGGTAGGTGCGGCTCTGGACAATGAGGCGCATGAGATGGCGCACGTTGAAACCGCTCTGAATGAATTCACTGGTGAGGTATTGAAGCAGCTCAGGGTTACTTGGCGGATTGCCAGCGCGGATGTCATCCAGGGGCTCAATGATGCCGGTGCCGGTGAGATAGCCCCAGATGCGATTGGCATAGCTCATGGCAAAGTAGTCGTTGTCAGGGCTGGTCATCCAGGCGGCAAACTGCTCACGCCGGGAGGTAGCAGTCTTGCTCACAAGCTCGGCATCATAAGGCACCTGAGGAGCCACAGGGGCATTGGTGCGCAGGTGATTCATTTCTCCATCTTTTTTATCGGCGACGATTTCGTAGAGAGGCTTGGCACCCTCCACGGCGGTGCCGCCGATGGTTTTGCCCTCGCTGGCGGGGTCTGGTTTGAGTTCCACCTGGGCAAAGAAAGCGGCAGTTTGGTAGTATTGGTCCCAGGTCCACTTTTCAAAAGGATGGTCGTGGCACTTGTTGCAGTTAAAGCGGGTGGCGAGGAAAAGATGGGTGGTGTTTTCCACCAGTTCTTCTGGTGTGCGCACGGTCTTGAAGTAGGCGGCGGCAGGGTTGTCCTTGTTGGAGCCGGAGGCCGTGATGATGCGGTAGGCCATGCGGTCGTAGGGGGTGTTGTCTGCGACCTGCTGGCGGATCCAGTCGCGCAGGATTTTCACGCCCTCGTTGCCGAGGAATTTGGAGTTCACCTGGAGCATGTCTGCCCATTTGTTGGACCAGTGATCGATGAAGTCGGGATTGCCGATGATTTGGTCGATG
>JAIWOJ010000358.1 GCA_020216965.1 Prosthecobacter sp. | reverse complement strand
TGCCCAACCAGCTCCAGGATTTCATCGTGGAATACGAGTTCAAATTTGAGGGTGCACGTGCGACGAGTTTGTCGATCAACGCCGTCAAAGACCACATGGCGCGGATCAGCATCACGCCCAAATCCATCACCATCCAGCGCGATGACAATGACCACGAGGGCCCCGACAAGGCGGTGATTTTTGCTCGTTTCACCACGGAGCTGCAGCCCGGCACCTGGCACAAGGTGCGGATGGAGATGGTGGGCGACACGATGACCGGCCAGGTCGATGACCTTGCCGCCTGGGGCAGTGATGCGCTCTTCACCCAGACCAAGGCCGCCCCTGGGTTCACCGTGGGTGGCGAGAGCGTCTGCTTCCGCAATCTGGTTATCCGTGAAGCAACCCTGAACCCAGAGTGGCAGCAGGCCAAGGCCACGCTGCCAAAACCAGGAGAAAAGGTCGCCCCAGCCGCTCCCGGCAATGGCAAGCCAAAGGGCAAGAAAAAGGAATAAAGCGATGGCCGCTATGCCTTCTGCGCCGCCCTGCGGCCGCGCAGAAGGAAGGCGACTAGAAACACGAGGCTCTGCGCGAGCACGATGCAGGCCCCGGTCGAGCCATTGAGAAAAAAGCTGGCATAAACCCCCAGACTGCTTGCCAGCACGGAGGACGCCACTGCCAGCAGCAGCATTCTGTCAAAGCGGTCGGTCAGTAGCCGCGCAGTGCAGCCAGGGGTGACGAGCATCGCTACCACGAGCAGGATGCCCACCGCCTGCATGGAGGCCACGATGGCCCCGGAAAGCAGCGCGAGCAGCAGATAATGCAGGGCCACAGTGCTCAGCCCGATGGCGCGCGCATGGGCAGGATCAAAGCAGAAGAGCATGAGGTCTTTCCGCAGCAGCAGGATGACCGCCAGCGTGACCACCGATGCCACGATAACCTGAATCAAGTCATCCCGCTCAATGCCGAGGATGTTGCCAAAGAGGATGTGGTTCAGATGCGCGTCGGTCTGCACTTTGGTGAAGAGCACCAGCCCCAGCGCAAACATGCCGGTGAAGACGATGCCCATGACGGTGTCCTCCTTGATCCGAGTGCTGCTTTTGATCCAACCAATGCTCATCGCGCAGACAAAGCCCGCGGCAAACGCCCCCACGGCCAGCGGCAGCCCGCAGAGATAAGCCAGCACAATCCCCGGCAGCACGGCGTGGGAGATGGCATCCCCCATGAGAGACCAGCCCTTCAGCACGAGGTAGCAGGAAAAAACCGCGCACACGATGCCCACCAGCGCGCTGACCAGCAGCGCCTCAATCATGAAAGGGTATTGAAAAGGTGCCAGCCAGCTCATGGATGGGATTCAGCGGATGTGACACGCAACCTCCGCGCGGCCAGCAGGCCGTGTTTGGGAGCAAAAACGAGCGCGGCGAGGAAAACGAGCGTCTGCAGGACCACGATGCAGCCGCCCGTGCTGCCATTGATGAAGTAACTGGCATAGGCCCCGAGCACGCCGCAGGCAGCCCCGGTGCAGGAGGCGATGCCGAGCATCCTGCCAAATCGGTCCGTCAGCAGATAAGCCGTGGCTCCTGGAGTGACCAGCATGGCCACCACGAGGCACGCGCCTACGGTTTGCAGGGCGGCCACTGCCGTCGCAGAAAGTAGCGCCAGCAGCAGGAAGTGCAAAAAGCCTGTGTTCATGCCCAGCGAGCGCGCATGAGCCTCATCAAAACAATAAAGCAGCAGGTCACGCCATTTCACCATGAGCACCAGGATGGAGACTCCGGCGATGATGAGCACCTGGAGGATGTCCGGGTCTGAAATGGCGAGGATGTTCCCAAAGATGATCGTGCGTAGGTGCAGGTTGCTGGGATAGAGTGAGAGCAGCAGTAGCCCGAGCGAGAACCAACTGGTGAATACCACACCGATGACGGCATCCTCCCGCAGGCCGGATTTGCGCTTCAGCCAGCCCATCGTCAGCGCCGCAATAATGCCCGCAATGAATGCCCCGACGGAAAACGGTAAGCCGGCCAGCCACGCCAGCGAAACACCCGGCACCACCGCATGAGAAAGCGCATCCCCCATCAGCGACCAGCCCTTTAGCGTGATGAAACAGGACAGGAAAGCACAAACACCACCGATCAAACCGCTCACCAGGATAGCCTTGAGCATGTAGTCGTATTCGAGTGGAGAGAGCATGAGGTAGAAGTTGGAGGATAGAAGATTGAGAATGGAGGTCAGCCGCAGAAGGTGTCGGCTTTGTCGATCATGCGTTGGAGTTTGCCGCCGATGGCTTGTAGGGCAAAGTCGATCTCGGTGTGTTTCTCGGCGGAGATGTAACCACAGTCTAAGGCTTGGTCGAACCAGGCTTGGCTTTTCATCGCTTCACCCTGCGCTTGGTTGAGTTTGTCGATGAAGGCCGCCACATATCTCCGGCGTGCCCGTGCTTCTCCAATCATGCTGGCAACAGCTCGGGATGACCTTCTAACCTGATCCGTCATCGCATACTTCTCCTCCCTCGGGAAGGTCCGTGTCATCACAAAAACCTGATACGAAGCCCTCCGCGCCATTTGATAAGCCTCCAAGTCACGAAACGATTTAATAGCCCTTTTCCTCAAGGGACGCAGCTCAGGATTGTTCGTCTCGTCTTTCATATCCATCTGCTATCTTCAATTCTCCATCTTCTATTCTCTACCCTCCATCTTCTCCCGTTCCCTCACCAGTTCCTCTCTGCCAGACCGGTCCTTATACTCAAGATGCCCGTCTTTGCCGAAGACCAGCGGGCGTTCGTCGTCGGTCAGGAGTTTGACGGTTTTGCCGTCGTGATCCTGGATAGTGCTATGCTCAAAGTGGAACTGACGCAGCACGCCGCCAAAGGCACGGCTAAGATTTTGCTCGGTGAAGACTTCCTCAAGCGGGCCAGAGGCTAGCACGGTGCGGTTGACCAGCACGACATGGTCGCAGAACTCGGGCACACTGCCGAGATTGTGCGTGGAGACGAGCATGATGCGTCCTTCATTCCGCAGATCACGGAGCAGGGAGATGATAGACTCCTCCGTGGTCACATCCACACCTGTGAAGGGTTCATCCAGCAGGATGATCTGGCCGCTCTGAGCCAAGGCGCGTGCTAGGAAGACGCGTTTCTTCTGCCCACCACTCAGTTCACCGATCTGGCGCTCTTTGAAGTCGCTCATGCCCACGCGGGCTAGGCTCTCGGAGACGATGCGTTTGTCCTCAGCACTGGCGATTCTCAAGAAACCCATGTGCCCGTAGCGACCCATCATGACCACATCCCAGACGCTGACGGGGAAGGTCCAGTCCACCTCCTCGCTCTGTGGCACATAGGCCACGAGCTTTTGCTTCCGCGCCTGCTCCACCGTGCCACCCGCGATGCGGATTTGACCGCTCACGGGTTTCACAAAACCCATCAGCGCCTTGAAAAGCGTGCTTTTGCCGCTGCCATTCACGCCCACGAGCGCCGCGATGGTTCCAGGCCCAAGCTTGAAGGAGGCATCCCGCAGGGCGGTGTGCCCATTCGGATAGGCCACGGTGACAGAGGAGGCTTCGAGGGAGAGGGTCACGGTTGGGGAAGAAACGCCTTCACGAGGGTGTCGGCATTGGTTTCGAGCAGCTTCAGATACGTCGGCGCAGGTCCGGCGGCATCCGTGAGTGAGTCCACATAAAGCACGCCCCCAAAGCGCGCTCCCGTTTCCTTGGCGACTTGCTGCATGGCTTTGTCACTAATCGTGCTTTCGCTAAAGACGACAGGGATCT
>JAIWOJ010000357.1 GCA_020216965.1 Prosthecobacter sp. | reverse complement strand
GCCAAAACATCCGCATCCTCATGCCCCAGCCCTACCGGGACCGGCATGATGGCTATGTGCGGAGTTATTTGCACACAGGCGTCAAAAAGATCATCGGCATCGGGCGTGAGGCGGTGGGCCAGCGCAAGGATGGCAGCATTTTCCCGCTGGATCTGTCCGTGGGGGAGGTCATCCTGCCAGGCGGTCGGCGTGTTTTTACCGGCATCATCCGCGATCTGACGGAGCGGAAGCAGTTGGAGGAAAAAATCCTCCACATCAGTGAGGAGGAGCAGCACCGCATCGGCCAGGACATCCACGATGACCTGTGCCAGCAGCTCGCCGCGATCGGCTGCCTGGCCCGCGTGGCGCACCAGCAGCTCGCCCGTGCAGGCCAGCCGCAGGCAGAGAGCCTGGAGGAGATCGTGCGCCTGGTCTCCCAGGCCAATACCCGTGCCCGTGAGATGTCCCGCGGCCTGATGCCTGTGGTGCTGGATTCTGCCGGGCTCATGGCTGCCCTGGCGGACCTAGCGCAGAGCACGGAGCGCATTTTCCGCATCAGTTGCCCCTTCCGCTGTGAGCGGCCCGTGCAGGTGGCTGATAATAAGATGGCCACCCAGCTCTACCGCATCGCCCAGGAGGCGGTGGCCAATGCGGTCAAACACAGCCGTGCTGAGCGCATCGAGGTCACCCTGGCCCAAGAGGAGGCAGAGATCATCCTCTGCATCCGGGATGACGGCGTGGGCATCCCGGACAATGTCTCAGGCAAAAGCACGGGAATGGGCCTCTTGACGATGAGCCACCGCGCCCGAATGATGGGCGGAGTGCTGACCGTAGAACATGATGACGACGGCGGCACGCTCGTGCGATGCCAAGTTCCCGTTCCAAGTCAACACCCCAAACCCAGGCGCCGGACCCGGCCGTAAAGAGACTGCTGCTCATTGATGACCACCCCATCATGCGGCATGGGCTGGCACAGCTCATCCGCAGTGAGCCTGGCCTCGATGTCTGTGCAGAGGCGGGCAATGCCCGTGAGGGGCTGGAAGCCGTAGCCCGGCACGCGCCAGACCTCGTGGTCATCGATCTCACCCTACCGGATAAAAATGGCCTGGAATTGCTCAAAGACATCCAAGCCATGCACCCCGGCACCCTGTGCCTAGTGCTTTCTATGCACGATGAGGAAATGTATGGGGAGCGCGCCCTGCGCGCCGGTGCCCGCGGGTATGTGATGAAGGAGGTGGCTGCCGATCACCTCGTCACCGCCGTGCGCCGTGTGCTCTCCGGCGGCATTTATGTCAGCGATGCCATGGCCAGCCGGATGCTGGAGCAGGTCACCGGCCAGCGCGCCCGCCAGACCGCAGGGATTGATACCCTGACGGATCGGGAGCTGGAGGTGCTGGAAATGATCGGCAAAGGCGTCGCCACCAAAAATATCGCCGCGAAACTCTGCATCAGCGCCCGAACCGTGGAGGCCCACCGCGCCCACATCAAAGAAAAGCTCTCCATCACCGATGGCGCGGCGCTGACCCGCTACGCCATGCAGTGGATCGAGCAGCGTGGCGGCCTGTAACCGCGATGTGCCTGCTCAGATAGTTCGCGATTTCGGGGTCATGCCGGATTTTGGCACTCGCCGGGACAAGAATGTCCCGATTCCAGGGAAGCTCGCGTTTGGGGGCAACCCTTCGCCCCCTGGTTTTGGGCGGTTTTTCCGTTTGCCCAGTAGGGCCGGGCAGCTTACTTCCGCGCCCGTTTTTTCACCCCAGCCCCGTCGCCCGCTATGCTTGAGTTTTTCCGCCGTCACCGTGGTGCCTTCATGATCTTCCTCACGGTCGTCATCATTCTGTCCTTCTCCGTCTCGGGGGGCTGGCGTCAGGATAGTGGCCCGCGCATGGCCTCTGCCTCGGACGAGGCCTTTACCATGTATGGCAAGACCTACACCGTCGGTGAAATGCAGCGTCTTGAGCGCACCGCCCAGGTCATCCAGATGCTCCAGATGTACAACCTCTACTTCGGCCTCATGTCCGCTTCCCGCAGCCCGGAGAGCGGTGGGCGTGATTTTGTCTTCAACATCGTCGTTTTGAAGCAGCAGATGAAGGAGCTGGGCATCCACCCCAGCGATGCGGAGGCCAAGGCGGAACTGGAGCGCCAGCCGGCTCTCCAGGAAAATGGCCAATTCAGCGCCCAGCGCGCCTACAATCTCCAGCAAAATCTAGGCATGTATGGCATGGGCGGCGCGGATATGCTGGAGGTGGCCAAACTCAGCATCGGCTACAACCGCATTCAGGACCTCATCAGCAAAAACTACCTCTCTTCTTCGATTGAGAACGACAAGACCTATGCCAGCGACCATCAGACGCTCAAGGTGCAGACTGTCAGCTTCCTGAAGGAGAACAAAAAAAAGACCGCTGAGGTCAAAGATGAGGAAATCCAGAAATACTACGATGAGAACAAAGACAGCTACAAGACCCCAGAAAAGCGCGCCGTGAGCTGGGTGCTCTTTGCCAACCCTGCGGATGCAGAGAAAAAGCCCCTGGAAGAGCGCCAAAAGTTGCAGAAAGAGCAAATCAGCCGGGTGGAAAAATTCAACGAGGCCAGCATCGCCCCAGGGGCTAAGTTTGACGAAATCGTCAAAAACCTAAAAGAGAAGGAAGAGAAGGCAGCTCTCTTCGCCAAAGACAGCCCACCGGAGGCTCTGAAAGACGAGGGCGATGTGCTGGATGCCATCTTTGCCCATGCCAAGGAGGCCCGTGCGATCAGTGACCCTGTCAAAGGCACCAAGGGGTATTACATCTTTACCGTCACCCAAATCGAAGAGCCCAAGCAGCAGGAGCTGGCCGAGGTGAAGGAGAAGGTCAAAGAGACCCTGCTGGCCCAAAAAGCTGAGGAAGCCCTCTCCAAAGCCGTGAATGAAGCTCACGCAGCCCTTCAGGAAGGGCTGAAAGCGGGCAAAAAGATCGAAGACCTCGCCAAAGACAAAAAACTGACCCTCAGCCCCATCACGGAGATCACCGTCAATGAGCCTCCGGTGGAGCTGCCAGAGGCGCGTGACATCGCCAAAGAGGCGCGCAAGGTCGCCGCAGGCAGCCTGGCCAAAGTCATCCATACCGACAAAGGGGCCATGATCGCCTATGTGGCTGCCAAGGAACTCCGCAAGCGTGACGACAGCGCCACCATCCGCAAAAACACGGAGGAGCGCAACGCCAGCAGTGAGCGCAGCCGCCTGTTCAATGCCTGGTTCTCCCGCAAGGTGGAGGAGGCTGGGCTGAAGGTACACCTCAAAATGAGCGTCTGAGCCTGTCGGCCCCATGTCCACCCCATCGCAGGCAGAGATTGAGGCACTCTTTGACGAGGCATCTGGCTGTGTCGCCGTGGGGGATCTGGAGGCTGCTGTTCCACTCTACCGCCGCTGTGTGGAGTTGGACCCCCAGTTTTTTGACGGCTGGCACGCGCTCGGCATGGCCCTGATGAAAACCGGCCACATCAAAGAGGCCATCGGGGCCGGTCTCATGGCCACCACCCTGCGGCCCAACGACCTGCTGGCCTGGACGGCGCTCAGCCAAATGTATGTGGCAAATCACCAAATCGCCGAAGCTGAGGACGCCAAGGGTAAAGCGCGCATCCTCTCCCTGGGCGGCAAGGTGGTGAAGGAGTAGCAGCGCGCCCTGCTACAAGCCACGCTGCCCGGAGACTGGAAGCCGATTTTTCCAGAGAACAAGGGCCTTGTTGCTCCTGGAGAACCTAAATTCGGGAATGGCGTGCGTCAAAGAAGGGG
>JAIWOJ010000356.1 GCA_020216965.1 Prosthecobacter sp. | reverse complement strand
AGGGCGGTAAGGGCACCAGCAAGATCATCAATAGCGAAGGGCAGACCGACGAGGATGCTTGGGGCAAGCGCGCGACTTGGGTGGACTACCATGGCACTGTGGGCGGCAAGGCCGTGGGCGTGGCCATGCTGAACCACCCCAGCAGCTTCCGCCATCCCACGCCCTGGCATGTGCGTACTTACGGCCTCTTCACCGCAAATCCCTTCGGTCTCTCGCAACTGAAGCTACAGCAGGAAAGTGGCGCTGTGACCTTGAAGAAGGGGGAAAAGATCACCCTACGGCACCGCTTTGTCTTCCATGACGGGGATGAAAAGACCGGCAAGATCGCTGAAGCCTATGCGGAATACGCCAAGGAGCCCTGAGCCAGGGCCGTAGCGGCAGCGCTCATTCCTCCTCCCACCAGCGCATGAGCGTCTGCCGGGCACGATAAATCCGGCCCTCAATGGCGCGCGCAGAGCCGCCCAGGATCTGGGCACATTCTTCGTGGCTTAGCCCCTCCATGCTGCTGAGCACCAGAGCGGCGCGGTCCTTCTCTGGCAACTGGGCGAGACCCCGGTGCAATTTCTCTAGCTCGCTCTGCCATTCGGCGGTGGTGTCGGGCCCTTGTTTGGGGCATTCAGGCGGGCTGGGCACATCCTGGAGGGCGACGGTGCTAGCCCGCTGGCGTGCGGCGCGGGTTTTTGCCCGGTCACGGCAGAGATTGAGCGCGATCTGATAGAGCCAAGTGGAGAGGCGGCAGCGGCCCTCAAACTCAGGCAGCGCCTGCCAAGCGCGCACAAAGGCATCCTGGCAGACCTCGCGCGCGTCTTCCGCACAGTGCAGCCAGCGGCAGCAAAAGCCCAAAAGACGCTCTTCGTGCTGGCGCACCAGCCAGCCAAAAGCAGCCATGTCCCCCGCCTGAGCAGCGCGGATCTTCTCTGCCTCCAACCCTAGGTGCGGGCAGGCAGGGGCAGGCGTCTCCAGCAGGAGCAGGTGATCAAGGCTCGCGGGTGAGGCTATCATGGGTCCATTCCAGGAGGCGCGCCGTCTGTGCGGGCCGCAGATAGCGCTTCATGGCAAAGAAATGATCCAGCGTCAGGCGCTGCACTCGGGCTTGGGCGGAGGCGAGCTTTTCCAGCGCTGCCTGGAGCAGAGGGGCGCTCGGGTCACCGCTGCGGATAGCCTCGGCCAGCTCCAGCCCTGCTGCACGGATCTCCGCCTTCAGGCGGGCGCGTTCTTTTTCAAACTCGGCCTCCAGCGGTTCCAGCGCGGTGTGCTGCTCGGGCGTGATGTCCAGGTGCTCATGCATCCAGGCGTGAAAATCTGGCTCCAGATGCTGGTGCTGCGCGTGGCTGAGACCATGGCGATGGAGTGCCCAATCCGTCACCCACCAAGCCGTGAGCCCAGCCAGGAGCACGGAGCATAGCACCGAGGCTAACAACCACCGCGCGCGAAGGCTCATCGGGCTAGCCCTCCCTCTATCAGTTGTAGTTTCGGAGGTTGGGCATGGGTTTGATCCTGTGAGGCCCGTAGCCAGCCCACAGCCCATGCCGTGCAGATGCCGGAAAGCGTGCCTAGCAGGAGCAGCCAGCCCACAAAAGACCACCAACGCCGCCGCCGACCGTCATCACATCGCACACGCTCCATCACATTCCCCTGCACCGCCTCAGCACGGCATGGGCCCACCGATGCAGCGCGGTGCAGCAGGGTATTGAGGTCAGCATCATTCATTGCCGCATTTCTCTAGGACAGGCCGGGCAGAAAGGGAATGCATTTCTGACCGCAGAGGCTGACGTTTTCTGCCACAAAAATCGGTTTTGAAGGCAGCCCTCACAGCTCGCCCCGTCTTTCTAGCCTAGCCTGGCAGCGCCAAGATGACCTGAGCGCGCCCAGAGGCTCGGCGGGCAGCCTTTTTCCGCGCGGAATGCCTGGCTGAAATGACTGAGGCTACGATAGCCAACCTCCAGAGCAGCCTCGCTCGCATTCATGCGGCCGGTGGAGATTAACTCGGCGGCACGCTCAATACGCAGCCGTCTCAGATACAAGCTGATCGTCGTGCCTGCGACCTCTGAAAAGGTGCGGGAAAGATACTGCGGGTGGCAGCCGCAGAGCCGCGCCAGATTGTCCAAAGCGGGAGGGTTCTCCAGATTACTCAAGAGCGCCTCGCGCACCTTTGCTACACGCTCGAGAGCTAGCTTGCGGGTGCGGGTGCAGAACATTTCTTCGCCGCGAGCCTCCATCAGCACCTTGCGAAAGAAAAACTCACTCATGCGGCTGCCCTCCAGCAAGCGGCGAGCCCCACTACATAGCGTGGACGCCATCAAGCCACGGGCCCACACGCGGTCCTCGGCCTCCAGGGGGCGTAGGATCATTGGCGTAGGCGGATATGGCCCTAGCAGCAGTGCCTGAAAGTCGGCAGAAAGCTCTTGGCGCAGATTTCCCAGACTGCTGTGAATCCATTCGATGGGAAAAAGTAACTGGAGCACCTCTGGAACCATGGCGCTCAGCAATCCGCAGCGGTCAGGACAGGCTACGGCGGCGTTAATCCAGATAACAGTGCCTGGACGGAAATCTTGAGCTGGACGTTTGGGCCAGCCAATGCGGATTTCCCCACTTAGCACGAGCAGCAGCATGACCGAAGTTTCACTTATTTCACGAATCCAACTGCCTGTGGTCCAGGCATCTACACCGAGCCATCGGCTATGAAATTCGAAGCACATTGTCACCGTGGGAAGAGATTCTAGAACAGTCTTTAATCGAGATTTTGTCTCAAGTTAAATGCAAATGAATCTCAATTAAGCGGTTTTCAAGCACTTTTCCCATCATGATTTGTCTCTGGTCGGCTTTGGACCTACCTCAAAACCTCACCGTCATCGCCACGCGGCCATGGATGCCAGGTTGGGTGAACTGGTCCAGACGGGGGCTTGTGGGGGCTTGACCGCGCACGTCTTGGTAGAGCCAGAACTTCTGATTCGTGAGGTTGTAGATGCCAGCAGTGAGAGAGATATTTTTGGAAATATCCCAGCGGCCAATCAGATCAACGCAGAACGCGCTCGGTGTCTCAAACTGAGCCGTGCTATCTGCGACGCGGCTTTGAGCGGCGAAGTAGGTGCCGACCAGCTCTAGCATCACCTTGTCACGGCGGTAGCGCATGCCCGTCACGAACTTCAGCGGGTCGATCGAGTTCAGCGGCTGATCGTTTTCTGCATCCCAGCCCTGTTGCCAGCCAAGGTTGCCAAAAAGGCTGAAGCCGCTGAGGTCCGGGTAAAGGAAGTCGAGCGAAGTTTCGCCCTTAAACTCGATCCCGTAAATCTCAGCGCGAGAAAGGTTTCGGCTCTGGAAGATGAGCGGATCACCCGGTGCCCCGGTGCCGCCAACTCCGGCGAAGAGTTCGATGAAATCCTCGTAATGGTTGTAGAAACCCGCGAGGCTCCAGGAGCGCTTCTCGTAGTTGCCACGCAGGCCGATTTCGAAGCTGTGGCTGATCTCGTTTTGCAGCTCAGGGTTGGGGATGGTCTGGTAGTTGAAGGCGATGTTCGTGACGGTGGCATTCAGATCCTCCGGCGTGGGATTGCGAAAACCCATGCTGTATTGAAACCAGGCACTGTGATGCTCATCCAGCTTTGTCAGAAAGCCCAGCTTCGGCGCGATGGCGATCTGGTCATAGTCTTGCGGGCGGATGCCGCCGCTCGCACGGAGGTAGAGAGCGTCCGCCTCGGTGGGCATTTCATAGTCGTCGATGCGCAGCCCTGGAGAGAGGGTGTAGCGGTCA
>JAIWOJ010000355.1 GCA_020216965.1 Prosthecobacter sp. | reverse complement strand
TGCTTCAAGACATTTCTTCCGTTGCCCATTCTCTTAGCATCTCAAACGAGCACCTCTCCCTCTACGGCACGGACAAGGCAAAGGTCTCGCTGCGTGCCCTCAAAGATAAGCCTCAGCGTGGGCGGTTGATTTTAGTCTCAGCCATCACTCCCACTCCTGCAGGTGAGGGAAAAACCACGGTTTCCATTGGCCTAGCCCAGGGATTAAAAAAAATCGGGCAAAGTGTTGCGCTGGCGCTGCGGCAGCCGTCCATGGGACCTGTCTTTGGGCGCAAAGGCGGAGCGACGGGCGGTGGCCGCAGCACGGTGCAGCCAGCCCAGTCGATCAATCTGCATTTCACGGGTGATTTTCACGCCATCACGAGTGCACATAATCTGCTGAGTTCTGTGCTCGATAATCAGCTTTATAATCAACAAACCCGCCTCTCTCCGATGGGGCTGCTGTGGAAGCGTGTGATGGATGTAAATGACCGAGCATTGCGCCGCATCCGCACTAGCGCAGGTGCACCGACTGAGCGCGCTACCGGTTTTGATATTACTGCGGCCTCAGAGGTCATGGCCATCCTTTGCCTATCTGAGTCATTGGCTGATTTACGTGCGCGCTTGGATCGCATTGTGACCGGTTTCACCCCAGAGGGTGAGCCCGTGCTCGCCAAGGAAGCGCGGGTGACTGGCGCACTGCTAGCGCTACTCCGCGACGCCTTGCAGCCGAATCTGGTGCAGTCTGTAGAAGGTGTGCCAGCTTTTCTTCATGGTGGCCCTTTCGCAAACATCGCCCATGGCTGCAACTCTGTGCTTGCCACACGCATGGCCTTGGCGCACGCCGATTTCGCAGTCACAGAGGCTGGTTTTGCTTTTGACTTGGGGGGGGAAAAGTTCATGCACATCAAATGCCGTCAATCTGGGCTGAAGCCTGAGGCGATCGTGATCGTCGCTACTCTAAGGGCGCTGAAGATGCACGGCGGCGTCGCCCTAGATGCACTGACAAACCCAGACATGGATGCTCTCACGCGTGGTCTTGAAAATCTGGAAGCACACCTTGAGAGTGCCCGACAGTTTGAGCGCCCAGTTATCGTCGCGATCAATCAATTCACCAATGACAACATGGATGAGATTGCATTGGTCAAAGAATTTTGTCAATCCAAGGTGATCCCCTGTGCATTGGCGAATGTATTCGGTGAGGGCGGGGCTGGTGCTATTCAGTTGGCGGAGACTGTACTTTCGGTGCTTGCAGATCGTGCCGACAGGGCATTGCCCTTCCTTTACCAGCCGCACGATACGGTGGAACATAAGCTGCACGCCATCGCGACCCGGATTTATGGTGCAGATGGCGTGGTGCTCACGGAGGAAGCTCGTGCAAAATTCAGCCTCTTTGAAAAGAGTGGCTTCGGCCATTTGCCTTTATGCATGGCAAAAACGCAGAACTCTTTGTCGGATGATCCAACCAAGGCGGGTAGGCCAAGAGGATTCACCATTACCGTGCGTGATTTTGAGATCGCCAATGGTGCCGGTTTCCTCGTGGCGCTTACAGGCACCATGATGCGTATGCCTGCTCTACCTAAAATTCCTGCCGCAGAGCGCATTCATGTCTCTGAGGATGGTATCATCACAGGGATTTGAGAAGGTCGTCATAGAAACAAAAAGCGCGGACTGAATTGCGTCCGCGCTTTTTTGTTAGCCGATGAGGACCGAATTAGCTCTTTGCAGCGACATCTTTCACGCCGTCATCAACTCGTGCCTCGGAGGCCATGACCGGCACATCGCGCGTCACAGGCCAAAAGGCATCCATGTTCAGTCTATCAGGAGGTGCCATTTTGAGATCGGTAGCACCTGCTGTGAATGGGCTGTAGGCCAGAGGCACAGTGGTCACACAAATGCGTTCCCCATCCAAACGCTGCACATGCAGCACAGAGAGCTGTGGACGACTCGATTCGACGACCAATTTATCGCCAACATTGAAGGGTTCTTGCTCGCCTTGGGTGCCTGGCAGGAGAATCTCTAAATCAACATCCTCAATCTCTGCCGAACGCACACGGACGACCCAGCCTGACGTGATGACATCTTCTGCGCCCAATTGACGCACACCAACGACGTGGTAGCCGCCTGTGACATAAAGAGGGTGTTCGTGTTTGTAGTTCCGAATGTAAGAGCGCTTCAGCATGTCGTTTTTCACGGCTAGCTGCTCTCTGGAATAAGAATAAAACTCAGACAACAATTCACGGGCTCCTACCTTCTTACCATTCGGTACACTGAATGTGCTCCACGGACGGAGGGGCTCTAATTTATTAAATTTGGCTAGTACCTTGTAATTGAATGGCTTCTCAGGATGCGCGAAAACCATGATGCTGAAGAACCAGCAAAAGGTTGCAGCCCCCATAAGTAGGGTAATGAGAATGGCCCACCAGAAGATGGAACCGTTACTTTCTTTCTTTTTGGAAAAACCGCTACCGCCGTAGGAGCGGTACTCACTTCCGTCGCTAAGAAATCGAACATGCATGGCAAAATTGAGAAAATTATTATAATTATCGAAAGCTCTTGACTGAATTTTACTGGTTCAGAAAAAAAAGAAAAGGAAATTCTGTGAATAAGTTGAAATAAAACTTTGCTTTCCAGGCAGTTAAGCCGCCTTGGGCTCAAAAGAGGTGCCGCAACCGCAATTTCTAGCTGCATTGGGATTTATCACACGAAATCCTGAATCACTTAAGGAATCATAATAGTCAATGCTGCTGTTGTTTAAAAAGATCTGGCTTTCAGGATCCACTAGCAGGGTAACTCCGTCTCGCTCAATCACGGCATCGCCTTCTTGGGGCGTATCGACCTTCATTTGATACTGCCAGCCAGCGCACCCGCCCTTTTCTACACGCACCCTCAGACCAGCCTTAGAAGGAGCCTGCTTTTCGGCAAGAAGGAGGCGGAGATGGTGGATGGCGCTATCTGTCAGGGAGATCATCATGGTGCTCAACGGTGCGGATGATTTATCTGGCGCGCCCTTTTCACAGGCGCTTCAGGGATGCAAGGATTACGGCTAGTCTCGTTTCATTTTTTTCAGCAACATGTCGAAAATCAGAATCCTTCCCGATGCGCTCGCCAGCCAAGTAGCTGCGGGAGAGGTGGTAGAGCGCCCAGCCTCGGTGATCCGGGAACTGGTGGAAAATAGCCTGGATGCAGGTGCTGCGCATGTGACGGTGGAAGTTCAAAAAGGGGGGGGATCATTGATTCGTGTCGCAGACGACGGCTGTGGTATGAGCCGAGAAGATGCTCTGCTGAGTATTGAGAGGCACGCGACTAGCAAAATTCGGACCAAAGAGGATTTGGCTGCAATTTTAACTTTTGGTTTTCGGGGCGAGGCGCTGCCGAGTATTGCGAGCGTCAGTCGCTTCAAATTAGCAACGCGAGAGAAGGACGCGCTTTCAGGGACATTCGTCGAGGTCCACGGTGGCAAATTGGTCACTGTAGGTGAGCATGGCGGTGCCCCAGGCACGATCATCGAAGCACGCTCACTCTTTTACAATGTTCCAGCGCGGAGGAAATTCTTGCGTTCTGAGGCTACTGAAAATGCGCATGTAGAGCAGCAGTTTATGATCCATGCAGTCGCGCACCCAGGGGTGGGTTTTACCCTTGTGCGGGATGGCACAGTGGTCTTTCATCTGCCCGGCGTGGAGGACATCATGGAGCGTATCCGCGGCTTAGCCGGTGAAGATCTGGCGCGGCGTCTGATAGAGGTGCCAGAGCAAGAACTGCATGGCATACGAGTGCATGGCTATATCGGCG
>JAIWOJ010000354.1 GCA_020216965.1 Prosthecobacter sp. | reverse complement strand
TGCCGAGCACCGCCAAGAGCGGCCCATTCCCCAGGGGCGGGTGCGCCTGGGCATGGCCTGGGCCGTGGGGCTGGGCCTGCTGGCCGTGGGCTGGCTGCTCGCGGTGAAGGGCGGCACAGCACACGCGGGCATCACCGCAGCGCTGGTGAGCTGCATCCTTTTTTACGATCTCTATCACAAGCCGTGGATCGGCGCAGTGTGGGTGATGGGACTATGCCGAGTGCTGCTTTTCCTCATGGCGGCATCGGCAGAGGGGCTGTGGAGTCTCTATCAAACCCCTGCCCTGCTGCTGGGCACCTACATCGTGGGCCTGACGCTGGTGGCGCGGCAGGAGGCAAAAAAAAGCGCCGTGCCCCTCCCCAGCCGCCTGCTGGCGATGGGGCTGCTGCTGCTGCCCGCCGTGCCGCCCGTGCTGGGCACGGTGAAACTGGCCCTGAAGCGCATGACCATGCTGGGGGATTTTTCCCAACTGGCTCCGCTGCTGCTGCCGTGCCTCTTTCTCCTGTGGGTGTTCAACGCCCTGCGCGTCATGCGCCGCGGTGGTCCCGCCATCGGCCTGGCAGTCGGGCTGCTGCTGGCGGGCATCCCGCTCGTGGATGCCATGACTATTAGCCAGGTTTCCATGCCGCTGGCCTGTGGCTTTGCAGCACTGCCGCCACTTCTGCGCCTCTGGCAGCGCTGGATCGCGGCGACGTAATGGCTGTCAGAAAGTCATTCCCCGCCCATAAAAAACCCGCAGACAGGGCTGTCTGCGGGCTTTTTGCAGTGCTGGGTCGGGCCACAGCGCCGTTGGGTCACAGAGAACCTTTGAGCGTGGAAGAAGCCACGAAGCGCACGGTCTTGGAGGCCTTGATCTTCATAGCGGCTCCAGTCTTGGGATTGCGGCCCGTGCGGGCACCGCGCTTGGCGACCTTGAAAGTGCCGAAGCCGATGAGTTGGACGTTGCCGTCCTTCTTCACGCCTTTGGAGATGGCGGCGAGCACCGCCTCCAGCGCGTCGGCTGCGGCGCGTTTGCTGGTTTCAGCGCCGAGGTTTTTCTGAACGAGTTCGAGCAGTTGTGCCTTGTTCATTGTTGTTGTCGTGTTGTTGGTTGCTGATGTGTGGGATAGTGTCCGTCAGCCTAGGCTGCGGTCATCGCGGCGATTTAGAGGCTAACTAAGGAAAAACGTCAAACCCAAAAATTTGCTCAACCCCTGCTACCACAAGGATTTATGCCCCCTACGAACTTGAAAAACTTCTTGATTCCTGCGTGCTCACCCCGCCTGGCAGAGCAGGTTTTCATCGCTCCGGGCGCGGTGGTGGTAGGGGACGTGACCGTGGGGCCGCAATCAAGCATCTGGTTCGGCGCAGTGCTGAGGGGGGACATCAACCGCATCGTGTTAGGCACACAAACAAACGTACAGGATGGCTGCGTGCTGCATGTGAGTGACGATCACGCCTGTGTGCTAGGTGACCGCGTGACAGTAGGTCACCGAGCCGTGGTCCATGCCTGCACGGTGGAGGATGATGTGCTGGTGGGCATGGGGGCCATCCTCCTGGATGGAGCGCACATCGGCGCGGGTAGCACGATCGCCGCGGGCGCGCTGGTGACGAAGAACAGCGTGATCCCGCCCGGCTCTCTGGTGGTAGGCAGCCCGGCCAAGGTGGTGCGGCGGCTGACGGCGGATGAACAGGCCGCCAACACGAGGCTAGCGCTGAAGTATGTGGAGGTATCCCGCCGGTGGATGGCTGCCGGGCCAGATGCCTGCCTCACACCCGCTTCAACTGCCGCCTGAGAGAAAGCTCCACGGCAGTGAGCACGAGGGCGATGATGAAGAGGATGACAAGGCCATTGATCCAGAGGGTGCTGAATTCCGTGCCAAAGTAGCGCTTGCTGGTGCCAAAGAAGACGTTGGGACTGCGCTTGCGGCGGTAGTCAGAGCGCTCCATTTCGGCTTTCGTCGTGAGATCTAGCACCTTGCGGTTGACGTAGATTTCCTCAGCACTGACGCCATCCTGCTGATCCTGTGCCTTCTTCAGCAGTTTGGCATCCAACCGGCCACGCTGATTGGCGGTGCGGATTTCATCCAGCAGCGCGGCTGCTGTGCGGGCATCTTTCGCATACAAGCCGGAGACGAGGGCTAGCGCCTGCTTGGCAGCATCTAGCTGACGCTGCTGATCGGATGAGAGGCGCGCTTCTTTAGGCAGGTTCACCAGCTCCTGGATGCGCTCATCCAGCTCATCCTGCGCTGCGGTGAGTGGATTGAGTTTAGACTGGGAAATGAGCATGGCCTCATAGCTCCAACGCAGGGGCATAAACTGGCAAATGAAGGGCACCTTGAGCTTGCTGGGCTCATCCTCCTCAGTCACGCCGGCCTTTTCTAGCCAGCGCGTGACGGAATAGACAAAGTCTAGGTTGCGGTTCATTTCCTCGTATTTGATGAGAGCGCCGCCGAGGATGATCTGAGGGATGAGGAGAAGGGGG
This sequence comes from Prosthecobacter sp., assembly GCA_020216965.1. Taxonomy (GTDB): domain Bacteria; phylum Verrucomicrobiota; class Verrucomicrobiia; order Verrucomicrobiales; family Verrucomicrobiaceae; genus Prosthecobacter. Next base: position 1,312 of record JAIWOJ010000354.1, on the reverse strand, counting down.
ATGGCGTTGGTGGCCGTCCGGCTGTCATTGACTAAGCTGGAGATGAGCAGGCCCAGGCTAGCCCCAGTGAGGGCGGTGACAAACATCCACCACAGGTGCACCCAGAACATCTCCCGGATCTCCAGCACGGCATTGCCGATCAGCAGGTAAATGATGCACTGGACGAGGGCGAAGGTGCTCAGGGAGGCCACTTTTCCGCCTAGATAATACAAGGTGCGCAGGTTGTGATTGCGCTCCCGATTCAGCAGGTGGCGATCACGGATGATCTCATCGGCACTATTGGTCAGCCCGAGGAACATGGCCACCACGAGGCTCATGAAGAGATAGGTGGGGATGTGGAAAGCTGTGGCAAAGGTGTAGCGTGCCTCTTCGCTGTACTTCAGCACGCTGGAGATGAGCACGGCGAGAAGGGGTGCCTCTAGAAGGGTGGTGAGCAGGTTGGTGCGGTTCCGTAGCTTGGAGAGGAAGGCACGCTTGAGGTTGGTGTAGAGCAGGATGCTTTCTTCTCTGAGGGTATGCTTGGGCGGTTTGGGGGCAGCGTGGGCGCGGGAGCGGCTGCTGCGCGTCTCTTCCCGAGGGCGGGAGATGACATTGGTAGCCCCTGGGGTGGCCTGCACACGCGCCATGCTCTCTAGCAGCAGGTAGCTCTGATAGCGGTCGCGCCAGAAATTGGGGGGGAAGCGGCGCGCAGCCACCAGGTGGCCATCGGCACTGCGCTCCTGGATGATGTCTCCGCTGATGTCTCGCAGGGGGGTCTCTAGCACGTCAAAGACAAAGTCTGGCGTGAGGTTGGAAGGCATGGCATCCTCCCGCTGCCCGGTCTCGTCATTGTAGGCTTTCCAGAAGTATTCCAGCAAGCCCTGGGGGGTGCCAAAGTAGGCCATCTTCCCGCCTTTATCGAGCAGCAGGGCTTTATCGAACATCTGCAGCAGCCTCATGCTAGGCTGGTGGATGGAGACGAGCACGAGTTTGTTGCGCGCTAGGCTGCGGATGATCTCCAGGACGTGCTCGCTGTCTTTGGAGGAGAGGCCAGAGGTGGGCTCGTCAAAGAGGTACACGTCAGAGATGCCGATCATGTCCAGGCCGGCATTGAGGCGCTTGCGCTCACCGCCGGAGAGGAATTTCTGCTCCGGTGTGCCAGCGAGGCGCTTGCGCAGGTCCGCTAGGCCGAGCTCAGCGAGCTTGGCCTCGACACGCTTGCGGCGGTCCTCATGCCGCAGGTGCGGGCAGCGGATGGAGACGGAAAAGTCCAGATTTTCCTGCACGCGAAGGAGGGGATCAAAGGCATCCTCCTGGGGGATGTAGGCGATGT
>JAIWOJ010000353.1 GCA_020216965.1 Prosthecobacter sp. | reverse complement strand
GGCCGAAGCCGACCTCGGGGAGGGTGAGCTTGACGGTGGCTTCGAGGTTGGAGCCGATCTGCTTGGCCTGGCGCGCGGCTTCGATGGCCTGCTGGATGACGGCGCGGGCTTTGAGGAGGTCTTCGACGGCGGCAGTGGCCTCGGTGCTGGCGAAAGCGGGATTGGGCTGTGGGAAGGCTTCGAGATGCACGCTGTCGCTGTGGCCGAGGAATTCCCAGGTCTCGTCGGCGGTGTAGGCGAGGATGGGAGCGAGGAGCTTCACCAAGGTCTCGGTGATCTCGCGGATGGCGGCCTGGGCGGCGCGGCGGCGCGGGCTGTTCGCGGCGTCGCAGTAAAGGCGGTCCTTGGTGATGTCGATATAGAGCGCGGAGAGGTCGCCGGAGACGAACTGGGTGATGGTGCTGACGACCTTGCGGAAGTCGTAAGCGGCGTAACCGGCGAGGCACTCGGCGGTAACGGCGTGGAGACGCTCAAGGATCCAGCGGTCGATCAGAGTATAGGACGGATCGGTCTGATCCGACCTATCTTTGGGAGCATCATGCAGATTGCCCAGCAGGACGCGGAAGGTGTTGCGGATGCGGCGGTAGATTTCGCCGGTCTGCTGGAAGAGTTCTTCGCTAAAGGGGACGTCGTTTTGGTAATCGACGCTGGCGGCCCAGAGGCGGACCATGTCGCCGCCGTATTTGTTGTAGTAGTGGTCGGCGGTCATGGGCTTGGCGGCCTTGTCGCTGCCCTGGTCGCTCTTGCTGATCTTTTTGCCGCTGGTATCCACGACGAAGCCGTTGGTGATGACATTCTTATACGGCGCGGTGCCGCGCACGGCGACGCTGACCATGAGGCTGCTCTGGAACCAGCCGCGATGCTGGTCGGTGCCCTCGATATAGACATCGGCGGGGCAGTGCAGCTCGGGATGACGGTCCAAAACGGCGACGGAGGACGAGCCGGAGTCAATCCACACATCGAGCGTGTCCTTGCAGCGCTTGCAGCCTTCCGGCAGGCCGACGAGGTCGCTCCAGAAGGCATCGTCTTTTTCAAACCAGAGATTTGTGCCGTGCTTCTCGACGGCATCGGCGACCTTGTGCGCGATGGCGGGGTCCATGATGGCCTCGCCTTTGGCATCGTAGAAAACGGGCAGCGGCACGCCCCAGGTGCGCTGGCGGCTGATGCACCAGTCCGGGCGGCTCTCGACGGTGCCGTAGATGCGATTCCGGCCCCAGGCGGGCAGCCAGTTCACGGTGTCGATGGCCTTCAAGGCATCCGCGCGGAAGTCGCTGATGCGGATGAAGAACTGCTCGACGGCGCGGAAGATGATGGGCGTCTTGGAGCGCCAGCAGTGCGGGTATTGATGCACGTAGGGCTGATGGCCGAGCAGCGCACCTTTGGCCTGGAGGATCTCGATGATGCCTTCGTTGCTCTTGAAGACGTGCTTGCCGACGAAGTCGGGCAGCCCGCACTCGGCGGTGTAGCAGCCGGCGTCATCGACGGGCGAGAGGATGTCGAGGCCGTGCTCGCGTCCGGCGATGTAGTCGTCCGTGCCGTGGCCGGGGGCCATGTGGACGGCACCAGTGCCGGTGTCGTCGGTGACAAAGAGGGCGTTGATGATCTTCGAGCCGCGCGGGAGGAAGGGATGCTGCGCCTCGCTGCCGTTGAGCAGGCTGCCTTGGAACTTCTCCGGCGCGTGATCGGGATTGAGCACATAGCCGGTTTCGTTTTGAAACGCCTCAAGGCGCGAAGTGGCGAGGATGAGCTTCAGGCTGTGGCCCTTGGCCGCGTTCGTGAACGTGCCGCTGACATAATCAAAGTTCGGGTGCAGGGCGATGCCGAGGTTTGCGGGCAGCGTCCAGGGTGTGGTGGTCCAGATGACAAGGTGGGCACCTTCGAGGCCAGGCGGCGGATTCTTCAGCGCAAAGGCCACATAGATGGCCGGGGAGGTCTTCTCTTTGTATTCCACCTCTGCCTCCGCGAGCGCGGTTTGGGCACCATAGCTCCACAGCACAGGGCGCTTGGCGCGATAGACGAGGCCTTTCTCGACGAACTTCGCGAAGGTGCGCATGATGTCGGCCTCGTATTGCGGGGCGAGGGTGAGATACGGATTCTCCCAGTCACCAAAGACGCCGAGTCGCTTGAAGGACTGGCGCTGGATGTCGATGAACTTGCGGGCGTAGGCCTCGGAACGCGTGCGCACCTCCGCCGGGGCGAGGTCTTTGGCCTCTTTGACCACTTTGAACTCGATGGGCAGGCCGTGGCAGTCCCAACCGGGGATGTAGGGCGCGTGAAAGCCCGCCATGGTCTTCGATTTGATGATGATGTCCTTGAGCACCTTGTTCAGCGCCGTGCCCATGTGGACGTCGCCATTCGCAAAGGGCGGGCCGTCATGCAGGATGAACTTCGGCTTGCCCGCCATCTGCTTCATGATGCGCTGGTAGAGGCCGCCAGCCTCCCACTTCGCGAGACGCTGTGGCTCCCGCGTCACAAGATCGGCCTTCATCGGAAAGTCGGTCTTCGGCAGGAGGACGGTGTCTTTGTAGCTTTTCTTGGCTGGGGGCTCGGCGCTCATGTTCAGGGAAAAAGGAGCGCGAGGGTAGCCACATGAGGGCGTGGGGCAAGGTGAAGCAGGAGCAAAAGCCAAGCGCAAAATGCAACGGAAGGCGAGGTGCCAACCAGGCTCAGGAGCGGCCAGCACGAGCTTTTCTTGACCATAGATCGGCTGCCCGGCATCGTGCCATTGCCGTTTATACCATGCGTCACCATGATTTGTGATTTTTGAACCACGGATTGGACGCTAAACAGACGCTAATTCCAAACCTCTGTCATCAGCGTCATATTAGCGTCTTGTCAGCGGTTTATACCCGGCTGCTCCATGAGCAGAAATTCACAAAAGCTAATGACGCAAAGTATATCCACCATGTCTGAAATCCCCGATGAGACCAGCCCCTACTCGCGCGAGGTGGTCGAGCAAGTGTGGCAGCTCGCCCAGACCGTGCCGGGGAATGATCCGGCGGTGTGGAGAAAGGACGAGCACGGGGCCTGGCTCCACCGGCGTGAATATCGCAACCGAAACAGCGAATTTGGCTGGGAAATTGCCGACTTGGGCTATCGGATGCGCAGCTTGGGCCTAGCGTCTCTGCGGCCGATGCAGTGGCAGAACCATGTGGATTTTCTAGTCGCTGCCCGGCACCAGGCCGTCATCACGGCGGATGGGTTGCGCAACACCCGGCGGCTGCTGTGATCACGGCCTCGTTGACTCACTTCACAGGGCCCGTGCTCATGAGGTATCTGAACAGATGCACGACATTTTCCTCGCCCAGCGCGGTCAGCAGACCTTCGGGCATCAGGGACATGGGAAGCTGTTGTTGGTCGGTGATTTGAGCCTTCTCCACGGTGATTTTTTCTGCTGGGGTCTGGATGGTCAGGCTTTTCTCCGTCTGCGCTGGGATCACGCCGGTGAGGGTGCGACCGTCCTTCAGCTTGAAGACGCTCATGCGGTAGTCCGCAGGCACGATGGCGCTGGGGTCGAGGATGTTTTCCAGCAGGTAGGTCAGCTTATGGCGGTCGCTTCCAGTCAGGTCGGGGCCGAGCTGGCCGCCTTCGCCATAGAGCTTGTGGCAGGCGCCGCAGACGGCGGTGAAAAGCGTTTTGCCCTTCACGGCATCTCCTTGGGCCAAGCGGGCCTCGGTGAGCTTTTTCGTCCAATCGGCCAGTTCGGCTTTTTTGGCTTCCGGGGTATCCCGCAGCTCGCCCCAGAGGGCGGTGGGCGTGGCGGTGAGTTCGGGGTCGTTGGGGC
>JAIWOJ010000352.1 GCA_020216965.1 Prosthecobacter sp. | reverse complement strand
CGGGCAGTTAATCACTCCACCCACTCCCCGCAACTGCTTTTTACGCTTTTTTGTTTTTTTTAATGAGTCGTGATGTGGTGTGGGCGGTCTCTTTTTGCTGGCCCGTTTATGGAGATTTTTATTCTTTTTGGCTTCTATTGAGAGGTGATGATCTGTGCCCTGAGGTAAGATGACGCGACGTAAGGATTGCTGCTGGATGCGTTGCCTTTCCGTGCTTCATGTCCGCCCCCTGCCATCATGAAGATTCTTCGCTACACTGACACCGATTGGAAACAAACTCTGACATCTCTGAACCGCCGGGCTGAGGCTAGTGATGCGGTGCGTGAGGTTGTTTCTGGGGTGATCCGTGAGGTGCGCACACGCGGTGATGAGGCGCTAGTGGAGTTCACGCAGCGCTTTGATGGGGCGGATTTGACGCCGGAGAGTTTGAGAGTGAGCGGCGAGGATCTGGAGGCAGCCTGGCAAGCAGCGGCTCCTGATCTGCGGAAGGCGCTGGAGGCAGCGCATCGCAATGTGTTTGCTTTTTCTCGCCGGAGCATGAGGCAGGACTGGCAAGGCAAGAATGAGCAGGGCGCGGAAGTCGGTGAGGTTTATCACGCTTTTGAGCGGGTGGGATGTTATGTGCCTGGTGGCAGCGCGCCTTTGGTCTCCACAGCAATCATGACTGTGACTCTGGCGGCGGCGGCAGGCGTTCCCGAGATTGTGGTCTGCACGCCCTGCGGGCGGGATGGGACGGTCAATCCAGGTCTTTTGGCGGCGCTGCGTCTGGCCGGTGCTACGGAGGTTTATCGTGTTGGCGGTGCGCAGGCGATCGCGGCGATGGCTTATGGGACGGCATCCATTCGCCCGGTAGCCAAGATCGTAGGTCCAGGGAACAGCTATGTGGTTGAGGCAAAACGGCAGTGTCTGGGTGCGGTGTCGATCGATCTATTGCCTGGCCCGAGTGAGGTGATGATTTTGGCCGATGCGTCTGGGGATGCGCGGTTCATCGCTGCGGATATCCTGGCGCAGGCAGAGCATGGCAAGGACAGCCAGGCGGGCTTTGTGACAGATAGCCCAGCTTTGCTGGAGGCTGTGGCAGGCGAGGTCGAGGCACAATGCCAAAGTTTGAGCCGCCAGGAGCAACTGCGCCCAGTTCTGGAAAAGGGGGTCTTTTTGATCCTGGCAGCGAGTTTGGAGGAGGGTGCTCAGCTTGTGAATGCGTATGCGCCTGAGCATTTATCTCTCATCACCACGCGGGAGGCAGAGATCCTGCCTTTGATCCGCACGGCAGGTGCGATTTTCTTGGGAAATCACTCCCCGGTGGCTGTGGGGGACTTCCTGGCGGGTCCCAGCCACACGCTACCTACAGGTGGCGCGGGAAAGTCCTTCCCTGGCCTGACAGTGGACATGTTTCAGCGCCGCACCAGCATCATCCGGCTCAGCCGGGAAAGTTGTGCTTTATCCGAGCCGATTGTGCGTGCTTTTGCTGAAGTCGAGGGGCTGGATGCACACGGACGGTCTGTGAGCATCAGGGCGCAGGGGTGAGCCTCATTGGCGCCTGGAGGCAAGCCAACGCGAGAGGGCGAAGGGAGCGTTTAGCACGGCATAAAAAAGCACGCACAGTCCGATGAGGCTGCCAATATACCACGGCCATGGGCCGAGGTGGTCCATCAGGCTGGCAGCCTCTGGCTTGCGGCAGAGGAAGCCGTAGTTCGTCCCCAGAGCTTGGTTCAGTGCGGCTGCGCTGGCTGCGTAGAGCATGGTGACGCCAAACATGCGCCTTACGGCACCGGGGCGCGGCGGGCAACGCATGGCGGTGACCACATGCAGTGCGGCGATGACTACACCTGCATGGATGAGGAAAAAAGCGAAGAAGCGCGCATCAGGAAAATCGGCCTTCAAGTTCGGCGTCAGCAGTCCTTGCAGGGTGCCAGCCATGCCGAAAAAGTACACGATTTCACAGGCCAAGCGATGACGAGTCCAGAGGGCAATGCCACCGCCGATCGCCGCGACATCACAGAAGTGGCAGGGCAGTGCGTTGTCCCAAGAAAAGGTCCCCCCCTGCCAATGACCGTAGCTTGTGGCAGGCCAGGCCAGCAGGAGGAGCGTGCCGAGCAGCCTCTCTGCTAGCACTGCGCCCCTGGGGCTCCATTTTTGCAGAAATGCCAGCACGAGTAAGCACAGCACAGTCATGGCGAGCACCACCTGGTGGCTGGGGCTAAAGGCGTGAAAAGGAGCGGCTTCCGTCATGCCTGCCTTCCCTGCCGTGCCGCATCCTGACGCGCAACCTTTTCCTACACGCTGGGTTGAAGCAACTGCAAACCCTCCCATCAACATGAGCGCCCCGACTTTCCCCCGCCGTGATTTTTTAAAGCAGACTAGCAGTGGTTTTGGCTGGCTAGCTTTTTCTGCCCTGGCACAGCAGCAGGCGTTACTAGCTGCGAACCATCAGCCACTGGCAGCAAAGCAGCCGCACTTCCCCGCCCGTGCGAAGCGGGTGATCTTTCTCTGCATGCAGGGTGCACCCTCCCATGTGGACCTGCTAGATTACAAACCCAAGCTGGCCGCTGAATCTGGCAAGCCCGCCCCCTCTGCTGCCGGGCGCTATGGACAGGCGAAGCTGATGAAATCCCCCTGGAAATTCAGTCAGCATGGCCGCAGCGGGCTATGGATCTCTGAGCTTTTGCCGAATTTGGCAAAGCATGCCGATGATCTATGCGTGATCCATTCCATGTCCACGGACTTGCCTGCACACCCACAGGCTTTTACGCAACTGCACACGGGCACGACACAGTTTGTCAGACCATCGCTGGGTTCGTGGGTGCTTTACGGGCTGGGGACGAGCAATGAGAATTTACCAGGCTTCATCACGATCAATCCGCCCGCCAATGCCACACGCACTTTTGGCAGTGCATTTCTGCCAGCCATCTATCAAGGCACCAAGGTCGGTGGGGCGACTCTGCCCGGCCTGCCTGCGGCGTTGGCCAGACGCTTTGGCGGCAGCCAGGACGCGGCCTCGATCGCCAACATCAAAAACAGTCGCTACCCAGTGGAGGCGCAGCGTTCCCAGCTAGATTTTATCCAGGCACTCAACCAGGCCCGGCTCGCTGAAGACGGTGGGGTGAATCCTGAAGTGGAGGGCGTGATCGAATCCTATGAGTTAGCCTTCCGAATGCAGGCAGAGGTGCCGAAAGTGCTGGACCTGTCGAAAGAAACAGCAGCGACCAAAGCGCTCTACGGCATCGGCGATGGTGAGACAGACACCTTTGGCAAACAATGCCTCATGGCGTGCAAGCTCGCAGCGGCTGGAGTGCGGTTCATTGAGGTCACCCATGGCAATTGGGATCATCACTTCAATCTAAAGGCAGCCCTAGAGCGTAACACGACGCAGATCGATAAGCCCATCGCTGGCTTGCTGGCTGATTTGAAGGCCCGCGGCTTGCTCAAGGATACCCTTGTGATCTGGGGTGGCGAATTTGGCCGAACCCCGCATAGCCAGGGTGAAGACGGGCGTGACCACAATCATAAAGGTTTCACGCTCTGGATGGCAGGTGGTGGTGTCAAGGGGGGCATGACCTATGGCCGCACGGATGATTTTGGCTACGAGGCTGTGGAAAACAAAATGCATGTGCATGACTGGCATGCCACCGTGCTTCATCTGCTCGGCATGGACCACGAAAAGCTGACCTTCCGCCACGCTGGGCGGGATTTTCGACTGACGGACGTGTATGGCACGGTGGCGCGTGAGATCTTGTCTTGAGCCGGGTTTTTGGCTCGACGCACGCTGGCCTGCCCTCCAGCATCG
>JAIWOJ010000351.1 GCA_020216965.1 Prosthecobacter sp. | reverse complement strand
GCCCTTAGCCGGGCGCTCTTTCAAGCTGCCCAATATCACGGATGAGGATATCCAAGGCGCTCTGGACTACATCCGCCTGGAGGGGGGTGAACTCATTTACACCGTCGGCGCAGGGCTATGATAAAGAGCGGTTGGCTCAGGCAGGAACACGAAGTTTGAATTTTGCAGGGGTGATGCGCTGACGGAACCCACTGCGCAGCCTCTCCTCACGCACCTTGCCGACACTGAGTAGCTGCTTAGGCTTGTCATCATGACTGAAAGCCAAGCCCCCTCCGCCCCAAGCTGCCGCACGATTATCCTGATGGGAGTCTGCGGGTGTGGGAAAACAGAGGTGGGAAAACGCGTCGCCGCTGCGCTGGGCGGGGTGTTTGAGGATGCGGATGACTTTCACCCTGAGGTGAATAAGGCGAAGATGCGTGCGGGCATCCCCCTGACGGACGAGGACCGCTGGCCCTGGTACGCGAGGCTGCGTGCGCGGGTGGAGGAGATGCGCCGCAATGGCACCGGTGTGTATGTGCTGGCCTGCTCAGCCCTGAAGGCAGCTTACCGTGACCGACTGCGGGCAACGGATGCGCCTGATGTCATTCGCTTTGTGCATCTGAAGGGGCCGCGCGACCTGATCTTTTCCCGCATGTCAGCCCGCCAGGGGCACTACATGCCTGCGAGCCTGCTGGATAGTCAGTTTGCCATTCTGGAAGAAACGCCCGACCTGCTAAATGTGTCGATCGAGCCGCCGGTGGAAACCGTCGCCCAGGAAGTGCTGCGGCGGGTAGGCCGTGGGGCGTGATTTCTCACGCCCCGGCTGAGTCTCAGGTCAGAGTGATGGGCGCGTGAAAGTCAGGGTGCCTGTGGTGGCTTTTTCCGTGGTTGTGGCTCCTGGCAGAATAAACATTGCGGCACCGACGACACCACCTGAGCCCAAACCAGAGGAAGACTGACGTAGCACACCGCTAAAGGTGACCCGACGCTGCCTAGGAGTCTCTTTTTTAAGCGTGAATTCTCCGGTAAAGACTCCGGTGGTCGCGTTGAGGGAGGTGATCTTCCAGCCGGTGAGGTTGGCCTGAGGGGTGGTGACTAGCACTCGGTTGGTGGGTGTCACGAGCAATTGCAAACCCGTAGGCAAGTCATCATAAGACGGGCTGGTGAAGGAATCGTGGGTGACATTGAACTGGCCAGAAGCCGCTAGGCCGAGGCGAGTGAGCAAGGTGACGGCTGCGGTGGTGCGTGTGGCGGGTGACGGAGCACGCCAGGGGTCCAGCATCAGCCCACACGAGGAGGCAGCGATGCCGAGCGGGTAGCTGGCATCTGTGCTGCGCGCCTGCTTGGCCCAGTAGATCTTCAGGCCATCGCTCTCAAGAATGCAACGCCTGCCCGTGAGGCTGGGATGCTCCGAGAGGTTTAGCCAGCCGGAGACAGAGCTATCTTTGCGACCCGCGTAGGGGTAAATGAAAAGACGATAGTTCACCGTGGTCTCAGCGGGGTTGATCGTCGGTTTCAGACTCGATGTGAAGCTCGTGCCATCCCCTAGCTTCCCGGCAAACGTCATGACCGCGTTATTGGCGATCTTCGCCGTAGCGTGCCCAGACCCACCAGGCAGCGGGTTGGGGGTCGATGCCAAGGGCTGAGGGGCGGCGAGGATGGCCGTATGATCCCCCGCATAACTGATGACGGGGCTGAGCGCCGGCACATGAATTTTATATCCCTCCGTCCCTGAGGCGACGATCACGTCATTGACCGAAACCACCGTGCTCATGGCTCCATCGGCTGAGATGTTGAGGTCGATTTGGTAGCTCGTCGTCGTGGTGCCAAGCCTGCGAGATAGGGTGCACCTGCCGGTCAGGCGCTCAGGCGTGCTGAGGGGATCAATCGCGAGGATGCCGGTCATCGGAATGAAGGCGGACTCCGTAGGCAGCCAGAGCTTGGCGGTGCAGGTCATGGTGTTGGGCTGTCCGCTAAGGCCGAGACGGACTGCCCCGGCGATGGTGACATCGACTTTCGCCCCAGGAGCTGTCAGGCCAGGATTGGGCGGCAGAGCTTCGTAATCCCCGGCAAAACTGCGCACGGTCAGCCTCCCTGGCACAAATCTCAGGGTGTAGTTCACCGCCGCGCCGCCACTGAGAGTGATCGGGTAACTTCCGCCGGGGCTGTTGAGCCTGGCAGAGGTCGTCGCATTGGGAACCCGTGCTGTAGGCGTGGCTGGGCTGGGGAAGACGGTGTCAAAGTCATCTGCTCCCTGAAAGCCGGTATAGGTCGCGGTCAGTTGGGGGTTGGGCTGACTGATGAGTCTCTGCTGGTCATCTGCACGGGCCGTCAGCACGGCTTTCTGAATGGTGAAAGTACCTGTGCGCACGAGGCTAGGCCCGGTAGGTGGCACCACGGTCGCGCGGACTTGGTAGCTGCCAGCATTCACTGGCAGTGTGGTGGTGAAGGGCGCGGTGCCGCTTTTGAACTCCATCGTGACCGTGCTGCCGACCGGTGCGCCCGCGAGCGTGGGTGCCAGGCCGATACCTTGGTAGGTCTGGATCAGGTGGCCCAGGGTCGGCGTCGTGGCAGCCGCAGTGATGAAGATGGAGCGCACCACGGGCGGGGCAGCGGCATAGGTATCATCGCCCGCCTGGGTAGCACGAACCACGATGATACCCACGACCTTGCGCGTGAGCGTGATGGTGTTGCCGCTCAGCGTTGCATGGCCAGACAGGATCTGGAAAGAAACCGGCAGCCCAGAGCTGGCGGTCGCCGTGATGGCAAAGGGGGCTGTATTGATGGTGCGCTGGGCAGGCTGCTCAAAGGTGATCGTCTGCGGAAGCAGGCCATGGTCGCCAATGTTGATCGTCACCGTGGCAGGTTCTGAGCTCGCCGTGCCGTCGGAGGCGGTGAAGGTGAAGCTATCCTGCCCCTCGGCATCCGCTGCGGCGAGATATGTGAAAGCACCCGACGCGCCGTTGAAGTTTAACAAGCCCTTGGTTGGCAGCGTCTCTAGGCTAAAGGTTAGCGTGTCTTCATCCGCATCGGTGCCTGTGACGGTGCCGCTCAAGAGCACGCCCGGCTGGGCACGCCGCGTCTGCGCATGGGCGACCGGAGGCTGGTTTGGCGAACCGAGACCCTGCATCCGAAAGAGGGGGGCCGCGCCGCCGCCTAGGCCGTAATCATGCGTCTGGCTGCCGGAAGTACCGGAGTAATAGCGGGAGATGGTGTCAGGGTTTAACCGCAGTGTGATGCCAGACAGGGGGACATCATCTCCAGGATCTGAGGCGAAAACGGCATCCAGTTTAGCAAGGAAGTATTGCGTGGCAGTTGCGCGGCTGCTGCCTTTGTAGAGCCAAACATAGATGGGCCTGCCCGCCAGACTGTCTGGGGCAGTGGGAGATGTATCCTCAGTCAGTGCTGCCTCGACGGCACCGCTTACGCCAAAAGCGGCCAGGCTAAAGGGGCCAGACACCGCATCAAAAACCTGAAAATCAGCATCCAGCGCTGCCAGGTCTCCCACTGCCACGGCGGCATCGATCTGCGCATCCGTCAGCGTTTTCATGGTGCCGATGACACCGCCTGCCACGGTGGCAGAGGTGATGCGCTGTGCGTCTTGATCCGCGATGCCATGGATGGCGTTGGCGGCAGCATTTTCATTGCTGAACGTGAGCGTCAGCGCCCTGGCAGAGGGGAGCGCCACACACAAGAGTGCCGCCAGCAGCGGCAAAGGGGCGAAATAGGTTCTCATGAGAGGAAAAGTGGGTTGGGTAAGTGCAGCTCAGCGTTACTCAAAAGCCGCCCTGATTGAGCGTCAGGGTGACTGGGGAACCAC